>CAZOKA010000066.1:0-10024 GCA_964580265.1 uncultured Rhodobacterales bacterium
GACGCGGATGAAATCGGGGGCGCATTGCGGCGGGGTGACGTGCATCATGTCGAACGCGACAGTGACGGTTTCGGGGTCGGTATCCGGTTTCTTGACCTCGAAGGTCGCGGTTTTCGCCGGGCCGTCCACGGCGACGAGGTTATGGAAAAAATCAACCTGCGCTCCGTATTTCGCGATGTATTGCTCAAGCGCGGGCACGTAATCCTTGACCCCGAACAGCACGCCACCGGCATTCATGAAGTGGATGTCTATATCGCGCAGAATACCTTCGCGGTGCCAATGGTCGGCCGACAGGTACATCGCCTTTTGCGGGGCACCCGCACATTTGATCGGCATCGGCGGCTGCGTGAACAGGGCGCGGCCCTTTTTCAACCCCTTGACCAGTTCCCACGTGTAGGGGGCCAGATCGTAGCGGTAGTTGCTGGTCACGCCGTTGCGGCCCAGCGTTTCGACAAGCCCGTCAACGGCGTGCCAATCCAGCTTGAGGCCCGGGCAGACGATCAGACGATCGTATTTCACCACGCGGCACCCATCAAGGATGACGGCGTTGTTGTCAGGCTCGAACGCGGCGACAGCGGACTTGATCCAGTGCACGCCCTTGGGGATCAGGCTGCCCATCGTCCTGGCGGTGGTTTGCGGGTCGAACACGCCGCCGCCCACCATCGTCCAGCCGGGCTGGTAATAATGCACATCGGCCGGGTCCAGAATGGCAATATCCAGATCGGGTTTGCGGGTGCGCAGGCTGGAGGCGACGGCGATACCTGCCGCACCGCCGCCGACGATCACCACGTCAAAGCGCGCATCGCCGGTATCGGTGGGCGTCTTGCCGCCATTGGCGATCCGCCGGGCGACGCCAGCCATGTCATAGCCGGCAGCCTGCGCCGCGGACAGGATTTCGGGCACCGGACGACTGGCGGCGGCCGAAAGCGACCACAGCGTGGCCGAGCGGGTGCCAGTGCGGCAATAAGCCAGCACCGGACCGGGCAGATCGCGCAGCGCAGCACCGAAAGCAGCGGCATCCTCATCAGACACCTTGCCCGATACGACGGGTAGGTAGCGCACCTCGAGTCCCGCAACGCGGGCTGCGGCAGCGATTTCGTCGAAACCGGGTTGATCGGAACCTTCGCCATCGGGGCGGTTGCAAATGATCGCACGATAGCCCCGCGCGGCGAGATCGGCGACGTCTTCGGGGGCAATCTGTGGCGCGACGGCGAGCGTGTCTGAAATCTTGCGAGGGTCCATGCGCATCCTTTCGGGTCGTGTGAAAACGATCGAATATCGATAACGCATTAAGTAGTTTGAATATGAAAATCAACCCACACTGAACGGCAGGTTGCCACAGGCAGGTTTAGCGCTCGATCATCACAGGTGGATCAAGCGGAAATTCCTGAAGGTTCGCCGTGGTGCCAATACGGTCAACCACGGCAAACAGCCCCGGCGCGTGCAACGGTGTCAGAACCCCGTGCCATGTGCCGGGCAGCAGGTTGACCCCCTGCCCCGGCGCCGCGATGAACGCCCGCACCGGGCCGGGCACGCCGCCCGCATCGGGCGCGACGGTGATCAGCCATTCAGCTTGTGCCATCGGGATGAACGCCTGCGAGCCGTCTGGGTGACGCTCCAGCAGGTCAAGCCGGTAAGGCATATCACGCGGCGTCGCACGAAAGACCGAGATGCCGGCGCGTCCGCCGTCGCCGAAATCAAGCCGCGCACGATCATGCCAACGCCCGCATGCCCCCGCGTTGATCAGCCTGTCGGGATCGCCCGAGGCCTCAAGCACGTCGCCGAACGGGGCGAAGGCATCGGCGGTCAGCGGTTCGGTCTTGATGACGGGCATGCGCGGTCCTTGCAGGAAATGGCGGTATCAGGCGTTCAGCGATAGGTCGGGGTGGCGGTTCACGTCCTTGTAGAGCAGGTAGCGAAACGGCCCGTCGCCGGTGGCGATACAGGCCTGCGGACAGAAGGCGCGCAGCCACATGAAATCGCCCGGCCCAACGGTAACCCAATCGGTGTTCAGAAGGTATCGGGCGGTGCCCTCCAGCACGTAGAGTCCGTGTTCCATCACGTGGGTTTCAGCAAAGGGAATGCGCCCGCCCGGTTGGAAGGTGACGATGTTCACATGCATGTCGTGGCGCATATCGCCGGGATCGACAAAGCGCGTGGTTGCCCAACGTTCCGTGCCTGGCATCGGGATAGGCATGGTGGCGGCGTCCGTTGTGACAAAAGCCGGCGGCGGCGACAGGTCGGGCGCGGGGGTGTAGCGTTTGCGTATCCAGTGAAACTGCGCCGGGGCGCCAGCGATGTTGCGCACCTGCCACCGCACCGTGGGCGGCAGGTAGGCATAACCGCCAGCGGTCAGGTCATGACGCGCGCCATCGATGGTCAGGCGCAGGGTGCCGGACGCGATGAACAGCACCGCCTGCGCCTTCGGGTCAGGCTCGGGTGTATCAGAGCCGCCGCCGGGAGCCAGTTCCACCGCGTATTGCGCAAAGGTTTCGGCAAAACCGCTGAGCGGGCGGGCGAGAATCCAGGCGCGGGCATCGTGCCAGCCGGGAAGGTTGGATGCGGTGATGTCCCGCATGGTGCCTGCCGGCAGCACGGCATAGGCATCGGTGAACACCGCTTCGCTATCTGCCGGGTTCTGATCCTGGCCGGGCAGGCCACCGGGGGGGAAGGCGTAGGATGTCATAGCATCTCTTCCAGGCGCAGGCGGGCGATGCGTTCGACCTGTGTGCAGGCCTCGGCAAACTCGGTTTCCGTATCGTTGGCAAGGCGACGCTCGAACGCGGTGAGGATACTGGCCTTGTCATGGTCGCGCACCGCGATGATGAAGGGAAATCCGTGCCGCGCAGTGTAAGCGGTGTTCAGTTCAGTGAACCGGGCGCGTTCGGCATCGGTGAGCGCGTCGAGTCCGGCGCTGGCTTGTTCATCGGTCGATTCGGCGGTCAGGCGCTTGGCCGAGGCCAGCTTGCCGGCAAGATCGGGGTGGGCACGCAGGACGGCGCGGCGCTCGTCCTGTGTGGCGGCGCGGAAGGCCCGGGCAAGGGCGCTGTGCAGGCCAGCCGCGCTATCATGAGCGGGGCCAAGCTCCAACTCGAAGGCGCGCTCGGCCACCCAGGGGGAATGTTCATACACGCCGCCAAAGCGCGCAACGAAAGCGTCACGATCCATGGTCGAGGCACGCTCGGCGCGGGGCGCGGGCGGGTGATGCACGGCCCAGTGGTGGGCAATGTCGATGCGGCGGGGGCACCAGACATCGTCGAACTGATGAATATGTTCGATGAAGCGCTGCACGCCCGCGAGTTTTCCCGGACGCCCGGCAAGGCGGCAATGAAGGCCCACGGTCATCATCGCGGGGCGGCCCGCGATGCCCTCGGCGCGCAGCACGTCAAAGGCATCGCGCAGGTAGGCAAAGAACTGATCCCCGGTGACATAGCCAGGGGCGGTGGCAAAGCGCATGTCGTTGGCTTCGAGCGTATAAGGGATGACCAGTTGGTCGCGCGTGCCTACCGCGCGCCAGTATGGCAGATCATCGTCATAAGTGTCCGAGATGTAGTCGAACCCGCCCTCCTCGGCCACGAGACGCAGGGTGTTGGCGCTGCACCGGCCGGTATACCAGCCGCGCGGGCGGGTGCCCGTCACCTCGGTATGCAGGCGGATCGCATCGGTGATGGCCGCGCGTTCCTCGCCCTCGGACATATCGCGGTGTTCCACCCATTTCAGGCCGTGACTGGCGATTTCCCATCCCGCGTGCTGCATCGCCTCGACCTGCAGAGGGCTGCGCGCCAACGCGGTGGCGACGCCGTAGACGGTGACAGGGATATCGGCGCCTGTGAACAACCGATGCAGCCGCCAGAACCCGGCGCGAGCGCCGTATTCATAGATCGATTCCATGTTCCAGTGGCGTTGTCCCGGCCAGGGCTGTGCACCGGCGATATCGGACAGGAAGGCCTCGGACGCGGAATCGCCATGCAGGATGTTATTTTCGCCGCCCTCTTCGTAGTTGATCACGAACTGCACCGCGACACGCGCACCGCCGGGCCATTGGGGATCGGGCGGGTTGGGGCCATAGCCTGTCATGTCACGGGGGTAGCGGGGCGGTTGCATCATGGTCCTCTTGCAGTATTGCGCGGCCAGTGTAGGCCGGGCACCACGCCGCGATCTTTCAAAAAAGCGTTGAAACAGTTTCCGGGTGCGGCGGGTGATGCAATCTGGCTATGGTATGGAGCACAATGCAAGCCCAGAAGCGGATGAGCGGAGGCCACATGCCGAACGGATACCTGACCACCCATGTTCTGGATACAGCGCGCGGATGCCCGGCGGAGGGCATCGAGATTGTCCTATACCGCATTAACGGGTCGGGGCGCAGCGAACTGGCCCGCGCACGCACCAATTCGGACGGGCGCACCGATGCGCCGATCCTGCCGGAGGACGCCTTTGGCACGGGGGTGTACGAGTTGGTGTTTCACGCCGGCGCCTACCTGGATGCAACCGGCGCGAAGGCAGAAGCGCCCCGGTTCCTGGACGAGGTGCCGATCCGATTCGGGATTTCCAACACGGAGGCGCATTACCATGTGCCACTGCTGCTATCGCCCTACGGCTATTCCACCTATCGCGGCAGTTGATGCGACCCCGCCCGCGCGAGCGAGGTCGCGTGTCGTGGTGCGCGTATCAGGCCCAGCGGCCGGTGGCGCATAGCATCACGCTGAAATAATCCGCATCCACGGCGGTGCCCTGACGGATCAGCGCGATGCCGGGCAGTGCGGCGGTATCGGGCGTGCCCATTGCGGGGCTGCACAGGCGGCGCAGCGGATCACCTGCCACATTGCCCGATGGCACCCCCTGCGCCACGACGACCGGCGGCGCGGCAAAGGCGGCCGGGAATACCCAATCAAGGCCCGGATCGGTGCGGTAGGGATCGGCCCAGGTGCCGCTACCGGCAGCGGTGATCGCGCCGAGGCTGACGCCATGCGTGCAGATCTGCGTGCCATCGGCCAAGCGCAGGTAATCGCCGGTGGCGGTGCTGCCGCGTTCGATCACCGCTCCGGTGGGCAGCCCGTCCGCTTGTGCCACGGTGCCGAGCAGGTTGCCTGAACCATAGCCCCAATCGGCCCGCATCAGGCGGCCCGGCGTGATGTCATCGACGCTTTGCTGCACGGCAGTGCCGCTGACGGCGCCGGTGGCGGCGTCAAGACGTAGCGCCTCGTGCCAGATGGCACCATCGGGGCTGAGCTTGATGGTGAAATCATCGGTTCCGGTGATGCCCATCTCGGCGCGGCCGGACCATCCGGTCTGGAACAGAACGCTGGCGGTGTCGCCGGTGGCGGATTTGTTGATCTTGATCTGGTGCCCCGCGCCCGCGTGGGTGAACAGGCTGGCCTGCGCGGCCACGGCAAGGCGGTTGACCGCATCGCTGGCGGTGGCGATGCCCAGCCCCGGCAGGTTATCCAGATCGCGGGGCGGCTCGACCCATTGCGCCCCGTCGAACATGCGCAGCGCCGTCTCGGCCACGACATAAGCCATCCATCCGGCGCGCGGGGTCAGAAACACCCAGCCGCCGTTAAGCAATAGCGCCACCTTGTCATCCTGCCCGTCCCATTGCGCCGTGGCGCCAAGGGCGACGATGTAGCAGGCGCCCTCGGCGGCGTCGGTGGGCGGCACGGTACGGTCACGGTCCGCAACGGCAAGTTGCGTCAGCGCATCAAGGCGCGCGATCGCCTCGTTATGGGTGACGTGTTTCTGGGCCTGCGCGGGCAGGATATAGGGCAGATCGAGGTGGGGGGTGGCGTCTGTCATGGTGTCTCTCCGCAGTGGGGTTGCTGCGACGAAGACTTGTCAGGCAAGGTAAATTCACCGTTGAGGCACCGCGCGGAGTGGCAAGGCAACAGCAAGGCTCATCAATACCTGACACTGGTGGCGCGACCGCCCCGATACCGTGAAAAAACCGGCGCGCGGGGGATACCGCGCGCCGGGTCGTGCTGCGTATGGTCAGCGGCCGGGAACGCCCCGGCCGGAACCCTTGCCTTACATCTGCGCCGCTTCGCGGGCCGCCTTCAGCCAGTCGTCAACCTGGTCGCGGTTTTCCTCGATCCAGGCAGACGCCTGTTGCTGCAGGTCTTCCGGGCTGTCGGCGCCGGCGTTCATCTGCGCGTTCTGGTCGAAGATGTCGCCGATCGGAATGCGAACCTGTTTCAGCAACTCGGCCGCGGCCGGGTTGTTTTCCAGGAACTCCGAGTTGGCGACGGGCCGAATATCATTTGCCGGCCAGCCAAGATCACAAGGCTGTTCGCCCCGGCATCCTTCCAGCCCCTCGACGGTGGTCGCGTCGGCAAGATTGGCCTGATCCTCGGGTAGCTTGGTCTCCTTCATCTGGAGCCAAACCACGTCCTCGCCCGGCGGCAACTCACCGACGGTCCAGTTCGGGGTCCATGTGTAGAAGAAGATCGGCTGACCGTTCTCGAAGCGACCCAGCGCGTCGGCCATGGAAGCCGAATAGCCCGCCTTGATCGCGTTGAAGTCGTCATCCCAGCCGTAGGCCTCGAAATGATGCGAGATCACCGTTTCGCAACCCCAGCCCGGTGGGCAGGCGACCAGATCGGCCTTGCCATCGCCATTGGCGTCAAAGAGCTTCTGGATATCGTCCTTGGTCAAATCCTCGACATAGTTGATGTCATGCTCTTCGGCTGTCTTCCTGTCGATCAGGTAGCCCTGCAACGCGCCACCCTTGGCGACATAGCCGATCTTCTCGGCGCCTTGGCTGAACGCATCCTCGTAGGAGTTGTGCAACGGGAACCAGCCGTTGACCCACAAATCGACATCGCCCTGCGCGACCGTCTGGTAAAAGGGCGGATTGTCCAGCGTGGTGATGCGCGAGACGTCATAGCCCAACTCCTGGAAGAGTTGGCTGTACACCTCGGCTTGCCACCAGCCGGTATCCCAACTGGCCCGGGCCATGTCGATCGTCGTGCCGGAACCCGGCATCATGTGTGAATCGGCGCTGGCGGTCATCGGCAGCGCCATCATGGCGACGGTCGCAGCGCCAGTCGTCATTCTCAGGATCGCTTTCTTGTCAATCATCTTGAAAGTCCTCCTTCTTCTGAGTTGCGTCGCAGCGGTGCACAAGCACCATCTGCGGCAGAGATGCGGCCCGCACCGGCAGCGCGCGGGGCCGCGAAGGGTCTTCAGGGCACGCGCTGCCCGCTTTCGGGCGATTTTGCCGGTGCCCCTAATCTGAAGAACGACTTGAGCGTCTCCAGAAAACCCGGGGATTTCGTCGGGGCGTCGCTGCCCAATGCCTGCGTGATCCGATCAAGGATCATGGCCAACAGGACGATTCCCAGCCCGCCTTCGGTCGCGGAGCCAACGTCAAGACGCCCAAGGCCGGTATAGACCGTCAGGCCCAGCCCGCCGGCACCGATCAGCGCGGCAATCACGGCCATGGACAATGCCAGCATCAGTGTCTGGTTCAGGCCGGCCATGATGGTGCGCAGGGCCAGAGGCAGCTGAACCTCCCACAGCACTTGGCGCGGCGACGAACCGAAGGCAAAAGCGGCCTCGATCAGATCTTCGGGCACCGAACGGATGCCCAGGTTGGTCAGGCGGATGATCGGTGGCAGGGCAAAGATGATCGTGGCGATGATGCCAGGGGCCATACCCACCCCGAAAAGCATGACGATCGGGACCAGGTACACGAAGGGCGGGATCGTCTGCATGATATCAAGCACCGGGCGGAGACCCTTTTCGAACCCGTCCCGGCGCGCCGCCGCGATGCCCAATGGCACGCCCACTATGGCGCAGAACAGCACCGCCGTCAGGATCATCGCCAGCGTGGTCATGGTCTGGGTCCAGAGTCCGATAAGATCCACGATGGCCAAACTAACGAGAGAGAACAGCGCCAAGCCCCGGCTGGCTACGGCCCAGGCGATAAGCGCCACGGCGATTGCGAACACCGGCATCGGAATGGCCTGCAACGCCGCGTCCAACCCCTCCAGCACCACGGTGATCGGAACCTGGATAGCCTGGAACACGTCGCGGAAGTTGGGCACAAGCCAGCCCTTGATCGCGGTTTCGACCCATGTATCAAGCGGGATTTCAAACGTATCGGATGGTTGCCACATGGTATTCCCTCCGGTCAGGCCGACAGGACGGATGCGGCCTCGGCGGCCTCCTTGCCCGCCGATGCATCCTCGTGCTGCGGCGTGTTGTTGTCCTGTGCGAGCAGGTCAAAAACCGACTCGGGCGTGACGACCCCCACGAAGCGGCCGTCGCCGTCGATCACCGCGACGGGAAGGCCAGACGCGCAGGCGCCATAGATCGTGAACAGATGGGTATCGGGGCGGGCCGTCGGGGCGTCGGGGCGCATGACATCTTCAAGCGTTGCATCGCCGTTGCCCTCGGTTTCGGCCAAGGCCCGGCGTGTCACGATCCCGGCCATTTCTCCGCCTCGCATCACGTGCAGGGCATCTCGGCCCAGTTCATCAAGGCGGTGGAGCGCATCGGCCACACCGTGTTGGCCCAGATCAAGCGATTCAGGTGCCTTCATGACGCTCTGCACATCGAACACGCGGGCGCGATCAACATCCTGCGTGAAGGCAGCCACGTAATCATCGGCGGGGTTGCCTACGATTTCCTCGGCGGTGCCGACCTGCACGAAGCGGCCCTCTTTCATGATGGCGATTCGATCGCCCAGGATAAGCGCCTCATCGAGGTCATGCGTGATGAAGACGATGGTTTTCTTGAGTTCGCGTTGCAGCTCCAGCAACTCGTTCTGCATGTCGCGGCGGATCAGTGGATCAAGGGCCGAAAACGGCTCGTCCATCAACAGGATCTCTGGATCGACGGCCAATCCGCGCGCCAGCCCGACGCGCTGCTGCATACCCCCTGACAGGGCCGCGGGCCGCCGATCGGCCCATGCCGACAGGCCAACCTTGTCCAGTGCGTCAAGGGCGCGCTTGCGGCGTTCGTCGGCTGGAATACCCGCCACCTTGAGCCCGTATTCCACGTTCTCGCGCACGCTCTTGTGCGGGAACAGCGCGAAGTGCTGGAACACCATCGCAATCTTGTCCAACCGCAACCGCCGTAACGCGGCATCATCGGCGCCGCGCAGGTCTTCGCCATCAATGCGGATCTCTCCGTCGCTGGCCTCGATCAGCCGGTTCAGCATCCGAACCAGCGTCGATTTACCCGAGCCCGACAGGCCCATGACGACGAAAACCTCACCTTCTTCGACTGAAAAATCAACCGATTGCACACCGATTGTCTGCCCGGTTTCGGCAAGCACATCATCCTTTGTCTTGCCGTCGCGTATCATGGCAAGCGCCGTGCCCGGATCATCTCCGAACACCTTGGAAAGGTTCTTTACCTGGATTTTGTCGGTCAAGCATGGCCTCCCATTCTGTTGAGCAGGAGTAACGCGGCTTTTCCGCGCGCTTGGCGAATAATGTAATTTCTGTTCAGTGATTTTACAACCGCCCGCCCTCTGCGCCTGCCATGAAGGGCGTCACCGCGGGCGCGGTACATCGGCCCTGCGCACCTAGAACGCCCCCATGCTCAGGCCCGCCGCCATCGCCTCGCCAAGGTTGCGGCACTGCGCAAGCTCATCATCTGGGATGGTCTTTTCAGCCAGTATCTGCTCGGGCGTCTGGGCATGGGTACAGATAATCAGCGGCGGCTGCACTTCCTTGAGTCGCCAGCCCTGCGCAATGCGCGCGGTCTGGCGTGCGGCGTTTTCCCCATCAGAGCCGGCGCATACCATTTGCGCATAAGGGCGCCCCTCGATCCGCCCGAGCACCGGATAATAACATCGGTCGAAGAATTCCTTCATCGCACCCGCGATCGCCGCCAGGTTTTCCGGGGCGCAGAAGATATAGCCATCCGCGCTCAACAGGTCGTCCGGCCCTGCCTGATCGGCGGTCTTGAGGGTGGTGGACGCCTCTGGTCGCGCAGCTTGGGCAGCGGCTTCGGCCATCTGGCGGCTGCCACCCGTGCGTGAGAAATAGACGATCAGCAATTCTGCCATGACGTCCCC
>CAZOKA010000067.1:0-7733 GCA_964580265.1 uncultured Rhodobacterales bacterium
GCGCCTCCGGGTTCAGCCCGAAAGCGGGGTCCAGACCGATTAGCGTTTTGCCAGTGTCTGCACTTTCGGCGAGGAATGCCAGCATGACCAGCAACGACACCAACCCGCCAAGATACCCGAACGCCCATCCATTTCCCGATATGCGTCCGATCTCTTGCTTGGTGCCCAGATCCGGCAGCATGGAGTTGGTAAAGATCGTAGCAAACTCCATTCCGATCATGCCCACGGCAAAGAACACCAGCGTGATGAAAAGGTTGAAATTCCCCGGTGCTGCCCACCAGAGCGCGAATGAACCAACGACATAGGCCCCGGAAAACAGCCAGATCCAGCGCAGCCTGTTGCCCGAAATATCCGCAAGCGCGCCCAGTACGGGTGCCAGCAGCGCGATGATGACGCCAGCCGCCCCGATGCCGAAGCCCCACGCCGATTGCGCAGCGGCGCCGTCAGCCATCAGTTCCTTGATGTAAGGAGCGAATATGAAGGTTAGCAGGAGGGTGTTGTAGGGTTGACTGGCCCAATCGAAAAAGAACCACCCCCAAATGCGCTTTCGCTTTGTCGTCATGACTGCTCCGTGCCCCGGCATTTTCGCCCGATAAGACAGCTAAACCGTGACAAGGGCAAGACAAACCTGCCGCGCGCAGGGGTTAGTTCCACTGGACCTCGCCCAGGAAAATGTAGCCGGCGCCGTAGATTGTCTTGATTAGGCGGGGGTTCTTGGGGTCTTCGCGCAACTTGGTGCGCAGCCGCGAAATGCGCACATCCATCGCCCGGTCAAAGCTCTCGCCAGCGGCGCCTCCCAGGGTTTCCTGCATTACCGCACGGGAGATCAGGCGCTTGGGCCGGTCAAGGAAAAGCCGCAGCACCTCGCCCTCGGCATGGGAAAACGGTGTTTCCTGCCCTGTTTCGTCCTCAAGGATGTACCTGTCGAAATGTGCAGTCCAGCCGGCGAACCGGGCTGTTTCGCTGGCTTGTTGGGTGGGGCGGTCACGGCGCAGACGGGCGCGGATGCGTGCAACCACCTCGGCTGGATCGAAAGGCTTGATGATATAGTCGTCCGCGCCCAACTCCAGCCCGGTAACGCGATCCTGCACTTGCGCGCGTCCCGAGATGATTATCACTGTTGCCCCCTGTTCAAGCGCCAGCCGGTGTACCAGCGTCAGCCCGTCGCGATCAGGCAACGACAGATCGACAAGGCACACATCGGGGGTGGCGGTTTGCAGGGCGGCCTCGAACTCGGTGGCGCGGGCAAACCCCATGGTGCGAAACCCTGCCTCCTCCAGCGCATCCGACAGCATGGCACGAATGGCCGGTTCATCGTCGAGGATAGTCACGAGCGGGGCAGTCATGGATGATGATCCTCCAGTTTCAGGAACCCTGCAAGGGTCACGGCGGAAAACGGTTTTTGCAGCACCGGCGCTTGGGCAGCAGCGGCGATGTGCACCGGATCATCTGGTGGCAGGGAGGTCATCAGGCGACAGGGTGGCGGAGCATCGGTTCGCGCAAGCCGATCCAGAAGATCCAGCCCAGTTGCGTCCCCTTCAAGATAGATATCGGACAGCACCAACGAAATGCCCGGTACCTCGCTCAGCAATACCATCGCTTCGTCCACGCTGGCCGCTTCGATCACGGCGCTGCCCGTATCCGTCAGCATGGCGCGCACACTCTCGCGCAGGTCCGGGCTATCCTCGACCAGCAGGACAAGCCCCGGCACGGCATGCGACGGGGCAGGCGCCGGCCGCATCGGCAGCCGCATCGTGACCTGACCGCCGTATTCGGCCGGATTGGCAAGCCGGACATGGCCGCCCGCCAGCTTGGTCATGTCATACACCATCGCCAGCCCCAGGCCCGATCCCTCGCCGCCCTTTGTGGAAAAGAACGGCTCCAGTGCATGCTCCAGCGCAGTGGGAGAAAACCCCGGCCCAGTATCCGTGACGGAAAACTCGGCCCAGGTGTCTTGCACTGGCCGAACGTCCAATGTGATGGTTCCGGCGTCACCGCAGGCATCGCGAGCGTTCAGGATCAAGTTCAACAGCGAATCCTGCAACATGCCGCTATCGAGCAGCAGGGCATCGTTGGCGATCTCGTTGGATATACTCAATGAAATACCCGGTGGCAGGGCAGGTGCGGCCAGCGTTTCCAGATCTGCCAGCAATGCCGGAAGATCGGTGGGCGCCGGGTGCCATTCCCTTGCGCCTGTAATGTCGGCGATACGGTTGAGCAAGCCACCACCGCGATTGGCAGCCGATAACGTTGCGGCAATCAGGTCGCGCGCCTGTTGCGGTAGCTCCATGCGTTGCAGGCGGGACTGGCTGCCCAGTATGATTGTCAGAAGGTTCGAAAAGTCATGGGCCATGCCGCTGGTCAGTTGCGCGGCCATTTCGCGCCTGCGGGTCTGTTGCAGGGCGGTGCGCGCCTGTGTTTCCTCGGTCACGTCCATGGACAGGATATATACGCCGTTGATGCCGCCATCCTCGGGGTCACGATCAGGGGTGAAGGCCGCGCGTATCCTGCGCGAGCTCTCTTCGTCGGTGAATTCGAATACCGAGGGGCTGCCGCCAAAGGCCGCGTCCAGATGCGGACGAATTGCGGCATAGGCCGATTGTCCAAGCGCATCGCCTATATGGCGGCCCACGATATTTGACGGACGCCCCGGCATCACCGTGTTCAGGCGGCGGTTGGAAAAAGTGTAGATGCGCTCCGGGTCCACATGCGAGATATGGGCCGGCATCATTTCCGTGGTCAGCCGCGTGCGCGCCTCGGTTTCCGTGAGTTGTCGCTTTGCCTCCTCCAGCGCGGTGATCGTGGATTCCAGCTTGCGGTTGGTGCTGGCCAGCTTCTCGGCATAGGAAAGTACACGATCGCTCAATTCCTCGGATCGGGCGCGCAGCAATGCCTCCTGCTGCTTGGTGTGGGTGATGTCGGTGTAAACGGTGACCCAGCCCCCTTGCGGCAGGGGCGAGCCTTCGACGCTGATGGTGCGACCGTCGGGGCGGGTTCGCTCCATGTAGTGCGGCTCGAACGCGCGAGCCTGCTCGACCCGGGACTTGACCGCCGCGTCGATATCCGCGACCTCTCCGTATTCACCACGCGTGACCAGAAAGCGGATCGTGTCCTCGAACGCCGCCCCCGGCTTGGTGAGTGATTGCGGTAGATCAAACATCTCGCGGAACGGTCGATTGCACACCACCAGCCGCAGATCACTGTCATAGATCGACAGCGCCTGTTGGATCAGGTTCAATCCCGCCATTGTCATGGCGGCCGTGTCGGTGGGCCTTGGTGTCATGGGTGCCTCTTGCAACATGTTATGGCTATCACTGTCCGCGGGGCAGGCAAATAGACCTGACGCGCCTGTTACAATTTGTAAGAATTGCGAAATGATCAGGAAAAAGTTGACGCAGAGGGTCTGACCTGCACCTTTTAACCGGGGAAGAATCGCCGGTTCACCGGGGGCACCTGCCTGGAAAGAACGGGCATTTGGGAGGAACAGATTTGGCACAGTCGTCACAGGCGACGGATGGGCTGTCGTCCATACCGGCGCTTTTGAAGCGTAACGCCGCGGAATTCGGCCACAAGGCTGCGTACCGGGAGAAAGAATTCGGCATCTGGCAAAGCTGGACGTGGAAGCAAGCCGCTGCTGAGATAGACAACCTGGCGCTTGGCCTGATCAACCTAGGAGTTGAAGAGGGTGATTTCGTCGCCATCATTGGCCGCAATAGGCCCTATCTGTATTGGTCCATGGTCGCGGCTCAATCGGCGGGTGCCATTCCGGTTCCGCTCTATCAAGACGCTGCCGCCGAAGAGATGGCCTACGTGCTTGACCATTGCGGCGCGCGCTTTGTCATCGTCGAAGACCAGGAGCAGGTGGATAAGGTGATCGAGGTGCAGGACCAACTGCACCAGTTCGAGCACATGATCTATCTCGATCCAAAGGGTTTGCGAAAATACGACCATGCGCGCTTGCACGAGTTCCAGCATATCCAGGAGCAGGGCCACGCCGCACGGGACGAATTCACGCCGGAACTTGAAAAGCGACGCGCCAAGTTGGATTATTCCAGCGTTTGTGTCATGCTTTATACATCGGGGACGACGGGTAAGCCAAAGGGGGTTGTCCTGTCCAACCGCAACGTTATCGAAAGCGCCAAGAACAGTGCCGCATTCGATAACCTTGGTCCAAACGAAGAGGTGCTGGCCTATCTACCAATGGCGTGGGTCGGCGACTTCATATTTTCGATCGGTCAGGCCTATTGGTGCGGGTTCTGCGTGAACTGCCCCGAGAACGCGGACACGATGATGACGGACCTGCGCGAGATCGGACCGACATACTATTTCGCGCCCCCTCGTGTGTTCGAGACGCAGTTGACCAACGTGATGATCCGGATGGAGGACGCGAGCCGGTTCAAGAAATGGCTGTTCGATACCTTCATGGCGCATGCGCGCAAGGTTGGGCCCGCTATCCTTGACGGCAAACCCGTCGGCGCGTGGGACCGGATCAAGTACGCGCTTGGCGATCTGTCCATTTACGGCCCGCTAAAGAACACGCTGGGTTTCAGCCGTGTGCGTGTCGGTTACACCGCTGGCGAGGCGATTGGCCCGGAAATCTTCGATTTTTACCGCTCTTTGGGGATCAACCTGAAGCAGCTCTATGGCCAGACCGAGGCGACCGTTTTCATCACCGTGCAGCCCGATGGCGAAGTGCGTAGCGACACGGTGGGCGTTCCGGCGCCGGGGGTCGAGTTGAAAATCAGCGACAGTGGCGAGGTTTATTATCGCAGTCCTGGCGTATTCGAATACTACTACAAGAACCCCGAAAGCACCGCCGATACCAAAGATGCCGACAACTGGGTCGCTACGGGTGATGCGGGCTTTATCGAAGAAGACACGGGACACCTGCGCATCATCGACCGCGCCAAGGATGTCGGCAAGATGGCCGATGGCAGCCTGTTCGCCCCCAAGTATGTCGAGAACAAGCTCAAGTTCTATCCCAACATTCTCGAAGCCGTGGTGTTCGGCAACGAACGCGAAAAGTGCATGGCTTTCATAAATATCGATCTTAGTGCCGTGGGCAACTGGGCAGAGCGCAATAACATCGCCTATTCGTCCTACCAGGAGTTGGCTGGACACCCGAAGGTTCTGCAAGCTGTTCAGGAGCATGTGGAAGAGGTCAATAAATCGATTGCCGAGGATCCGATGCTCTCTGGCTGCCAGGTGCATCGCTTCCTGATCTTGCATAAGGAACTGGACGCTGACGATGGCGAAATGACCCGCACCCGCAAGGTGCGTCGCCGCATAGTCGAAGATAAGTACGACGATTTGATCACCGCGCTTTACGATGGCTCGAACGAGATCTTCACCAAGACCGAAGTGACCTACGAGGATGGGCGCAAGGGCTCGATCAGTGCGACACTTGAGATCAGGGACGCGGCCGTGGTGCCGGTGACCCCGCAAAAGGTGGCAGCGGAATGAACCAGATGACAGAAGAAGGCTACGTCACCGAAGACGGGCGCACCATTGGCGGCAAGCTTATGGAGATGAAGAACATCTCGCTACGGTTCGGCGGTGTCAAGGCGATCACCGATATCAGCTTTGACATCCGTGAGGGCGAAATACGCGCGATAATCGGGCCGAACGGGGCGGGGAAATCCTCGATGCTCAACGTCATCAGTGGCTTTTACGTGCCGCAAGAGGGCGAGGTATGGTTCCGCGGCGAGAAGCGGCCGCAGATGCGCCCCTACGAAGTAGCCCGACAAGGCATCGCTCGTACGTTTCAGAACATTGCGCTCTTTGAGGGCATGAGCGTTCTTGACAACGTGATGACCGGACGCCTGACGCATATGAAGACGGGCATCGCGGCACAGGCCCTGTGGAAGGGCAAAGCGGAGCGCGAAGAAGTCGAAAACCGGGAACTCGTTGAAAAGATCATCGATTTCCTGGAAATCCAGGCGATCCGCAAGACACCGGTGGCAAACCTTCCATACGGGATGAAAAAGCGCGTCGAGCTTGCCCGCGCCTTGGCGGCCGAGCCCAAGCTGCTGCTGCTGGACGAGCCAATGGCGGGTATGAACGTCGAGGAAAAAGAGGACATGAGCCGCTTCGTTCTCGATGTGAACGACGAGTTTGGCACGACGATTGCCCTGATTGAACATGACATGGGTGTCGTGATGGACCTGAGCGACCGCGTGGTCGTCATGGACTATGGCAAGAAGATCGGCGACGGAACGCCGGACGAAGTCCGCAACAACCAGGCTGTCATCGACGCCTACTTGGGGGTATCCCATGACTGAGCGAGCCGCAAAAAAACAATTCAACCTAGGGGGCGCGAGCCATGCCTGAACAGCTTCTTTGGGGAATGGAGGTCTTCCTGAACGGCCTCATGGCGGGGGTACTCTATGCGCTGGTCGCTCTTGGCTTCGTCCTGATCTACAAGGCGTCCGGGATTTTCAACTTCAGCCAGGGCGTGATGGCGCTTTTCGCAGCGTTGACGCTTGTCGGGATAATGGAAGGACAGGTGCCATTCAGCCACTTGATTAACGCAGCCTTGGGCACTGACGTGCACCATTTCGGATGGAACGTGCCTGCTTTTGCCGCGATTTTGCTTACGATGGGGGTGATGGTCCTGCTGGCCTGGGCGGTGAACCAGTTCGTATTCCGGCATCTCGTTGGACAAGAGCCGATCATTCTGTTCATGGCGACGATCGGGTTGGCCTATTTCCTGGAAGGGTTCGGCGACATCATGTGGGGCAGCGACATCAAGAAGCTTGATGTTGGCCTTCCCCAGGGGATCAACGGCATGATTGATGAGGTCACCTACAACATCTTTGGCTATGGTTTCTTCATTGACAATCTCGATATCTGGGCAACCGCCATCGCGGCGCTTCTGGTGGTCGTACTGACCCTTTATAGCCAGTACTCGAAGCAAGGTCGTGCTCTGCGCGCGGTGGCGGACGATCACCAGGCGGCGTTGTCGGTGGGGATTTCGCTCAAGTTCATCTGGGTGCTGGTGTGGTCTATCGCAGGCTTCGTCGCATTGGTTGCGGGGATCATGTGGGGCACCAAGTCGGGCGTTCAGTTCTCGCTTTCGCTGATCGCGCTCAAGGCGCTGCCGGTTCTGATGCTGGGCGGGTTCACCTCGATCCCCGGCGCCATCGTTGGCGGCCTGATCATCGGTGTCGGTGAGAAGCTGTTCGAATTCCTGGTTGGGTCCATGATCGGCGGCGCGACCGAAAACTGGTTCGCCTACGTCCTCGCACTGATTTTCCTCGTTTTCAGGCCGCAAGGCTTGTTCGGCGAGAAGATCATCGAACGGGTGTAGATATGCGCAAACTGGTTGCCATACTCAATGTGATTGCCTGGTCGGGGTTCTGGGCCTTCGGCTACCTGGCGATCACCGCCGAGGGGTTCAGCGAGCAGCAGATGCTGGTTGCTGCCATCCTGGCGGGGGCCGGGTTTCTGACAGGGATCGTCACCTATCTGAAATTGTCTACGCCCAAGGGCGGCATATCGAACAACCCGGTGCATGATGCCGGGACCATGCAGGAAGGGTAACAAAAGATGTTCTATCGCGAAGCGGGGGATTTCAAGACCTCCTACGAGGACGACAACCAGACCTTCCCGATCAAGTTCGATCGCTATCGCTACTATGTGGTGCTGCTGATCGGTTTCGCCGTCGTGCCCTTCCTGGTTAATGACTATTGGGTAAATTCAATCTTCATGCCCTTCCTGATCTACGCGATCGC
>CAZOKA010000067.1:7743-10000 GCA_964580265.1 uncultured Rhodobacterales bacterium
GCCTATGCGGTATATAAGTTGATGACGGCCTTCCCCGATGTGAACATTTTTGTCCATGTGGTCATCGCCGGGGCGATTACCGCGCTGGTTGGTCTACTGTTTGGCCTTCCATCATTGCGGATCAAGGGGTTCTATCTTGCCGTGGCCACGCTGGCGGCACAGTTCTTCCTGGTCTGGTTGTTCAATCGCGTGCCGTGGTTCTACAACTACTCGGCCTCGGGCCAGATCAGCGCGCCTGAGCGCACGGTTTTCGGTGTCCCCGTCACCGGCGCGGAAACCAGCGCATGGGCTACGTACCTATTCTGCCTGGTTTTCGTGTTCCTGTCCGCGGTGATTGCCCGTAACCTCACGCGGGGCAGCGTTGGACGCAAATGGATGGCGATCCGCGATATGGACATCGCCGCGGAAATCATCGGCGTTGACCCCCTCAAGGCCAAGTTGAGCGCCTTTGCGGTATCATCTTTCTTCATCGGCATTTCCGGGGCGCTGTTCTTTGCTGTTTACCTCGGTGCCGTCGAGGTGGGCGAGGCGTTCGGGATCAACAAGTCGTTCCTGGTGCTGTTCATGGTCATCATTGGCGGGCTTGGGTCGATCTTCGGCTCGTTCGCGGGGGCGGCATTTCTTGTGCTGTTGCCGGTCCTGCTCAAGAATACCCTGGTTGGCGGGTTGGGCTGGCCGACCGATCTGGCGGCGCATCTGGAACTCATGATCGTCGGTGGCTTGATCATCACGTTCCTTGTGGCCGAGCCGCATGGCCTCGCGCAGTTGTGGCGCGTGACCAAGGAAAAACTCAGACTATGGCCTTTCCCGCACTGATCGCGGGGCAGGCACCTGTTCGGGGGCAACCCTGATACCACCATCGGAAAAAAACCAAGGGAGGATATACCCGATGAAACTGAAACTTATTACTGCCGCTGCCGCCACGATGATGGCCGCAGCACCGGCAATGGCGGAACTCGTGTTCCCGTCGCTGTCCTATCGTACTGGGCCATACGCGGCGAACGGCATTCCGTTCGCGGATGGCTACGCCGATTACTTCACCCTTCTCAACGAGCGTGACGGCGGCATTGGCGGTGAACCGATCCGCATGATCGAATGCGAAACCGGCTACAACACCGAAAAGGGTGTTGAGTGCTACGAGGCCACCAAGGGCGAAGGCGCGCTGGTCTATCAGCCGCTGTCGACCGGGATCACCTATCAGTTGATCCCCAAGGTTACAGCGGATGGTATCCCGATGCACTCGATGGGCTATGGCCGTACCTCGGCCAAGAACGGCGAAGTCTTCCGCAATATCTTCAACTATCCCGCAAATTACTGGGATGGCGCGTCGCATGCAATCAAGCACCTGCTGGATGTCAACGACGGGGATCTGAGCGGCAAATCCGTCGCACTGGTCTATCACAACTCGGCCTATGGCAAAGAGCCGATCCGCACCCTTGAAGAACTGTCGGAAAAGCACGGCTATGACTTGACCCTGCTGCCCGTTGATCACCCCGGCCAGGAGCAGAAGTCGCAATGGCTGCAAATCCGCCGCGAAAAGCCGGACTACGTGATCATGTGGGGCTGGGGCGTTATGAACCAGGTCGCCATCCAGGAAGCCGTGAACATCCGCTTTCCGATGGAGAATTTCATCGGCATCTGGTGGTCCGGGTCCGAGAACGACGTGAAGCCGGCCGGCGCGGGTGCCGATGGCTACAAGGCACTGACCTTCCACAACTTCGGATCTGACTACCCCCTGTATGAAGACCTGCAGGAATATGTCATCGATGCCGGCAAAGCTGCCGGCGCCGGAGATCAGGTTGGTACGGTGCTTTACAACCGCGGCATGTACGCAGCGATGTTGGCAGCCGAAGCCGCCAAGACCGCGCAGGAAATCCATGACACAGCAGCGATCACGCCGGAAATGATGCGCGATGGCATGGAAGCCTTGGAAATGACCGAAGAGAAAATGGCCGATCTTGGCCTGCCGGGCTTTGGTCCCGAATTCTCGGTCAGCTGCGAAAACCACGGCGGTAACGGTTTTGGCGCCGTTGCACAGTGGGATGCCGCAGCAGGTGAGTGGAACATGATCACCGACTACTTCCAGTCGGATCAGGACATTCTGGCGCCGCTGATCGAAGCGGATTCCATGGCCTATGCCGAAGAGAGCGGCATCGAGCCTGGCTGCAACTGATCCCCGACAAGTATCCCGGCCGCATCCCAGCGGCCGGGATCACCCATACAGATTTGGAAAGAGAGCCCCATGCTGGATGCCGGT
>CAZOKA010000068.1:0-9724 GCA_964580265.1 uncultured Rhodobacterales bacterium
CCCCGTCGGGACCAAGCCGGTCGAAGGTCAGTAAGTGTTTCAATCGCGTCTGCAAAAGGCTGCCGCGCAGGTGCAGGATCACCTGCGCGATGTCATGGCCCCGTTCGCGCCGCCTGTCGGCGCGGCGATGCGGCACGCCTGCGCCGGGGGCAAGCACATGCGCGCCTTCCTGGTGCTGGAAGGGGCGGCGTTGCACGGTGTCGGTCGCGACCGTGCGATATGGCCGGCCGCCGGGATCGAAGCGATGCATGCCTACAGCCTCGTGCATGACGATCTGCCCTGTATGGACGACGACGACCTGCGCCGCGGCCAACCCACCGTGCACCGCAAGTGGGACGAGGCTACCGCCGTTCTGACGGGCGACGCGCTACAGGCGCTGGCGTTTGAACTGGTCGCCGATCCGGGTGGCTGCGCCGATGCACAGGCGCGCGCCGATCTGCTGCTGACGCTGGCGCAGGCAGCGGGCGTGCGCGGAATGGTCGGCGGGCAGGCGATGGACATCGCCGCCGAGAACGCCGCCGATCCCCTGACGCTGGACCAGATCACCACGCTTCAGGCCGGCAAGACCGGCGCGCTGATCGAATGGGCCGCCTGCGCCGGGCCGCGCATGGCAGGCGCCGACCCCGCGCCGCTGCGGCACTATGCGCAGGCTCTTGGCCTTGCCTTTCAGATCGCGGATGACATCCTTGATGTCACGGGGGATGAGGCTCGCACCGGCAAACGCCTGAACAAGGACGCCGAGGCGGGCAAGGCGACCTTCGTGTCGCTCTTGGGCCTGGACGACGCCCGCGCCCGCGCCCAAACCCTGGCCGATCAGGCTTGCGATGCGCTTGACCCCTACGGCACACAGGCAGAAACCTTGCGGCAGGCCGCGCGCTTCGTTATTTCGCGCGATAGCTGATACGCCACCCCGGAGGGGGCCATGACCGACCGACCGAAAACACCACTGCTGGACGAGGTGCAAAGCCCCGCCGACCTACATCGCCTGACGGATGCGCAACTGCACCAGATGGCCCGCGAATTGCGCGCCGAGACCATCAGCGCGGTCTCGGCCACCGGCGGCCATCTGGGTGCCGGCCTCGGGGTGGTGGAACTGACGGTGGCGCTGCATGCCGTGTTCGATACCCCGCGCGACAAGCTGATCTGGGACGTTGGCCACCAATCCTACCCGCACAAGATCCTGACCGGCCGCAGGGGCCGTATCCGCACCCTGCGCCAGAAGGGCGGGCTGTCGGGCTTCACCAAGCGATCCGAGTCGCCCTACGACCCCTTCGGTGCCGCGCACAGCTCCACCTCGATCAGTGCCGCGCTCGGCTTTGCCGTAGCGCGCGACCTGGGCGGCACCACGCCCGAAGGGATGGGCGACGCCATAGCGGTGATCGGTGATGGCGCCATGTCGGCGGGCATGGCGTTCGAGGCGATGAACAACGCCGGTGCGCTGGACAAGCGCCTGTTCGTGATCCTCAACGACAACGAAATGTCGATCGCGCCGCCCGTGGGCGCGCTGTCATCCTACCTGTCTCGCCTGTACGCGGGCGAGCCGTTCCAGGAGTTCCGCGCCGCCGCCAAGGGTGCCGTCAGCCTTCTGCCAGAGCCGTTCCGCGAAGGGGCCAAGCGGGCCAAGGACATGCTCAAGGGCATGGCCGTCGGCGGCACCCTGTTCGAATCCCTGGGGTTTTCCTACATCGGCCCGATAGACGGGCATGACCTGGATCAGCTCTTGCCGGTTCTGCGCACCGTGCACGCGCGGGCCACGGGGCCGGTGCTGATCCACGTGATCACCAAGAAGGGCAAGGGCTATGCCCCCGCCGAAGGCGCGCGCGATCGTGGCCATGCCACTGCCAGGTTCGACATCGCCACCGGCGAGCAGAAAAAAGCGCCCTCGAACGCACCCAGCTATACCAACGTCTTTGCGCGCGCGCTGTTGGCGCAGGCCGCCGACGATCCGCGCATCTGCGCCGTCACGGCCGCCATGCCCGATGGCACCGGCCTCAACCTGTTCGCCGAGCGCTACCCCTCGCGCCTGTTTGACGTGGGTATCGCCGAACAGCATGGCGTGACATTCTCCGCCGGCCTGGCGGCCGGGGGAATGCGCCCGTTCTGCACGATCTATTCCACCTTCCTGCAACGCGCCTACGATCAGGTCGTGCATGATGTCGCGATTCAACGCCTGCCGGTCCGCTTCGCCATTGATCGCGCCGGCCTGGTCGGGGCCGATGGTGCCACCCACGCGGGGGCCTATGATGTGGCCTACCTGTCAAATCTGCCCGGCTTCACCGTCATGGCCGCCGCGGACGAGGCCGAGCTGGTGCACATGGTCGCCACCGCCGCCGCGCATGACGAGGGGCCGATCGCGTTCCGCTACCCGCGGGGCGAGGGCACCGGCGTGGACATGCCCGAACGCGGCACGCCGCTGGAAATCGGCAAGGGCCGAATGATCCGGCAGGGCAGCCGCGTCGCGATCCTGTCTTTCGGCACGCGCCTTGGTCCGGTCATGGAGGCGGTGGAATCGCTCTCGGCTCGGGGTATCTCGCCCACCGTGGCCGATGCCCGTTTCGCCAAGCCGCTGGACCGCGACCTGATCCTGGACCTGGCCGAAAACCACGAGGCCCTGATCACGATCGAAGAGGGCGCCGTCGGCGGCTTCGGCTCTCATGTGGCGAAACTTTTGTCGGATGAAGGGGTGTTCGACGCGGGCCTGAAATTCCGGATGATGACCCTGCCCGACACCTTCATCGACCAGGCCAGCCCCGAGGATATGTATGCCACCGCCGGCCTGTCCCCCGCCGATATCGAGGCGCGGGTGCTGGACGTTCTGGGCGTGGCGCAAATCGCCGGGAAACGTGCCTGAACAGGCAACCGTACGAAATGCACATTTCAAGCCGCGAAACGCCCAAAATGTGAGATTCGTACGGTCACTCCAGCAGCGCGGAAAGCCCGTCACGATAGCTGGGAAACAACAGGTTAACGCCCAGTTCGCGCTTTATACGCTCATTGCTCACGCGCTTTGATTCGGCATAGAAACTGCGCGCCATCGGCGACATTTCCGCCGCGTCGAATGGCACCTCTGGCGGCACCGGCAGGCCCAGCAGATGCGCGGCATACGCGATCACGTCCTGCGGTGGGGCCGGATCGTCGTCGCAGACATTGTAAACCGCGCCGGGGTCTGGCCGGGTCATGGAAGCCTCCAGCACCTGCGCGATGTCTTCGACGTGAATGCGGCTAAAGACTTGGTTTTCCTTGATTATCCTGCGCGCGGTTCCCGTCCTTACCTTTTCGAACGGGCCGCGTCCGGGGCCATAGATGCCCGCCAGGCGAAAGATGTGCAGCGGCAGATCAGGGATGGATTGCCATTGTTTCTCTGCCGCGACTCGCGCCTTGCCGCGCTCCGTCGATGGGGTCAGCGGTGTGGTCTCATCCACCCAATCGCCACCATGATCGCCGTAGACGCCCGTTGTGGAAAGGTATCCCGCCCATTTCAAGTGAGGCGCTAAAGATATGATTTCATTATGTAAAACCGCAAGTGTCGGATCGCCCTCCGGCCCCGGTGCTGCCGAGATCAGGATGTGAGTCGCCTGCGCCAATGCGACGTCAAAATTGCCATCGGGCCAGCGTATCGGGTCAATACCCTCTTCGCGCAAGGCATTGAGTTTGCTTTCATTTCGCGTTGTCCCGAAGATGCGCCAACCCTGCGGCAGCAACCGACGTGCCAGCGCCCGCGCCGAGTATCCATGCCCGAATGACAAAAGAATTTTTTCCATTTGTCTTTAATGAGTTACGCTTTTTACAAATGCAAGCGTTACAAAAAAGTCTTTGAATAACTCTTTTCGTAACGTATAACATGTTAAGCGACAGGAGGTGAGCCATGTATTCGCAAGGTTTGATAGGGGCCGACGGCCGCACGGACGAGACGCCGGAATTTCTGGATACGTTCCAGCAACGCATTGATGCAGAAGAGAAAATAGAGCCAACCGATGCGATGCCAGCGGGCTATCGCCGCACCCTTGTTCGCCAGATTGGCCAGCACGCCCATTCCGAGATCGTCGGCATGCTGCCCGAAGGCAACTGGATCACCCGCGCCCCGTCCCTGCGCCGCAAGGCGGCACTACTGGCCAAGGTGCAGGACGAGGGTGGCCACGGTCTCTACCTCTATTCCGCCGCCGAAACCCTTGGTGTCAGCCGCGAGCAGATGACCGAAGAGTTGCACTCCGGCAAGGCCAAGTATTCCAGTATTTTCAACTACCCCACGCTAAGCTGGGCCGATATCGGCACGATCGGCTGGCTGGTGGATGGTGCCGCGATCATGAACCAGATCCCGCTGTGCCGCTGTTCCTTCGGGCCTTATGCCCGCGCGATGATCCGCGTCTGCAAGGAGGAGTCCTTTCACCAGCGGCAGGGCTACGAGATCATCATGACGCTGGCGCAAGGTACTGATGCGCAAAAGGAAATGGCGCAAGACAGCCTGAACCGCTGGTGGTGGCCCGCGCTGATGATGTTCGGCCCGCACGATGGCGACAGCGAACATTCCGACCAGTCGATGAAGTGGAAGATCAAGCGTTTCACCAATGACGAGTTGCGCCAGAAATTCATCGACGCCACCGTTCCGCAAGCCGAATACCTCGGCCTCAAGGTGCCCGACCCCGAGTTGAAGTGGAACGAGGAAAAGGGTGGATATGATCACAGCGAGATCGACTGGAACGAGTTCTGGAGCGTGGTCAAGGGCAACGGGCGCATGAACCGCGACCGGATCAAGGCGCGCCGTGCCGCCTGGGACAACGGCGCCTGGGTCCGCGAGGCCGCGACCGCCCACGCAGAAAAGCGCCGCGCCCGGAAGATGGCCGCGCAATAACGGGCCTCTCGCCCGCAGGATTTGGACAAGCAAGAAGGAGCCAGGCAATGGTTAACACCACGCCGCTATGGGAAGTGTTCATAAGGCCCCGCAACGGCCTTGCACACAAGCACGTGGGCTCGCTCCACGCCGCCGACGAGGTAATGGCCCTACAAGCCGCCCGAGACGTCTACACCCGCCGAGGCGAGGGAAACTCGGTTTGGGTCGTGCCATCGGCCTCGATCACTGCCAGCGATCCCGATCAGGCCGGCGAGAACTTCGAGCCGACAGGCGAGAAAATCTATCGCCACCCGACATTTTACGAGATTCCCGAGGAAGTGGGGAATATGTGATGGCAGTCTATCAAGCATTGCTGGAATTGGCTGACGATCATCTGGTGCTGGGCCATCGCATCAGCGAATGGTGTGGCCATGCGCCGATGTTGGAAGAAGACTTGGCCATGCCCAACATGGCGCTGGATTTGATAGGCACATCGCGGACACTGTATGAGCGCGCGGGTCAGCTTGAAGGAAAAGGCCAATCCGAAGATGATCTGGCTTATCTGCGAGGTGAGCGCGACTATCGCAATTGCCTGCTGGTGGAGCGCCCGAACGAGGATTTCGCGCACACCATGCTGCGGCAACTGTATTTCGCGGCCTTCATGCATCCCTACTGGATTGCGGCGGAAGCATCGTCTGACGAGGTCGTTCGCGGTGTCGCCGGAAAGGCGCAAAAGGAAATGGCCTATCATATCCGCCACGCGGGTGAATGGGTGATCCGCCTTGGCGATGGAACCGAGGAAAGCGCCGCGCGCATGCGCGACGCGGTCGAGGCGCTGAGCATTTATGTTGATGAGCTGTTCGACAGCTCTCCAGCCGCACAAGAGGCCGAGGCCGCCGGCGTGCTGCCCGCGCGGTCCGATCTGCGGGCCGAGTGGGACAAGACAATCGCGCAGGTCTTCGATGAGGCGTTCTTGACCCTCCCCGAGGTTCCTTTCGCGCAGCGCGGCGGGCGTGAAGGCCTGCATGACGAAGGGTTGGGTCATATGCTGGCTGAGATGCAATCGGTCTATCGGGCGCATCCGGGGGCGCGTTGGTAATGTCGTCCACTGCCGAACAGACGCGGGCATGGGAGGCTGCCGCGGCAGTGCCTGACCCCGAAGTGCCCTGCGTCAACGTGGCGGAGTTGGGCATACTGCGTTGGGTCCGGCTGGAGGGTGGCGTGGCGGTGGCGGGTGTCACGCCCACCTATTCGGGCTGCCCAGCGACGCTGGCCATCGAGATGTCCATCGAGGCGGCCCTGCGCGAGGCGGGGTTCGATGCCCGGATCGAACGTGTTCTTTCACCGGCCTGGACAACAGACTGGATCACTGACGAGGGCCGTGAGAAATTGCGCGCCTACGGCATCGCCCCGCCCGAGCAGGCGGCCGGATCGGTGCGGGCGCTGTTTGGCGAGGTTAGCGTGACCTGCCCCAAATGCGGCAACACGGATACCGAAAAGCTGAGTGAATTCGGGTCGACCGCATGTAAGGCGCACTACCGTTGCCGCGCCTGCGCCGAGCCATTCGACTACTTCAAGTGCATCTGAAAGGATCTGGCATGTTTCACGAATTGACAATCCGCGAGGTGCGGGCCGAGACGCCGGAGGCGGTCGCAATCACCTTCGAGATGCCGGAGCAAGACAACGCGGATTTCGCGTGGAAACCGGGGCAATACCTGACCCTGCGCGACACCGTTGGCGGAGAGGACATGCGCCGGTCGTATTCCATTGCCAGCCTGCCGGGCCAGCCGCTGACCGTTGGAGTCAAGCGCCTGGAAGGCGGCATCTTCTCGACGCATTGCCAGAACCTCAAGGTCGGCGACAGGATTCAGGTCATGCCGCCCGAAGGCCGGTTCATTCCGCGCGGCGAAGAGAGCCTGGTGCTGATCGCGGCCGGGTCTGGAATAACACCGATGGTGTCGATTGCGGCGGATGCGCTGGCACGCGGGGCCGAGGTGACGCTGATCTACGGCAACCGCAACACCGACACGATCATGTTTCGCGAGGTGCTTGAAGGCCTCAAGGATCGATACATGGATCGTTTCACGATGATCCATATCCTGTCGCGCGAACCGCAGGATGTCGATCTGCTGAACGGGCGTATCTCGGGCGAGAAGATCGCCGCGCTCGGTCGTGCCGGTGCGGTTGATCTGGAGGCTGCCGAAGGTATCTACCTGTGTGGACCCGGTGACATGATCGACGACGTCGCCGCGACGCTGCAAGGGCAGGGGATCGAACGCGACCGCCTGCATTTCGAACGGTTCTTTCAGGATGGAGAAGCGCCGCGCAAACCCCGCTCGGCCGAAGCCGAAGCAGCCGCTGAAGCGGGTGTATCGGTCGAGGTTGTTCTGGACGGTAGCCGCCGACGGTTCAATGTGCAGGTCGGGGACGACTCGGTGCTCGATGCGGCGGCGCGGCAAGGGCTGGAATTGCCCTATAGCTGCAAGGGGGGCATGTGCTGTACTTGCCGATGCAAGGTGACGGAAGGTAGCGCCGAGATGGCCGTCAACTACTCGCTTGAGCCATGGGAGCTTGAGGCGGGGTTCACCCTTGCGTGCCAGTCACGTCCGACAAGCGATCGACTGGTTCTGGATTTCGACGCGGCCTGACAGGAGATTACCCAAACGCGGCGCGTTCTTGTGCGTTTAGAGGCCGGCTGGGCGTCCAGGCATACCCGTTGGGGCACAGGATGCAGGCCTCGCGCAGGCCATGTGGCTTGTTCTCGCACGCTTGCAGAATGGTGCCACCGGCGTCGGTGGCGCGCTCGGCCGCGCGATCCGGGTCGGCACCAAACAGGTAAATCGCGGCGCCCGCTCCGCGCGGCGGTGTTTCTGGCAGCAGCCCAAGTAGCGGATGCGCGCCATAGGTATGGTCGGCGTGGAGCTGTAGCAGGTCGTTGTCGTGTGTCATGATCGCGAAATCTGCGCTGATGCGGTGTGCGGCCATACCCAGAACCTCGTTCAGGAACGCCGCCTGTGCATACACGTCTCGCACCAGAAGGTTCAGCCCGATACCGCGCAGGGAGGCGCCGAAGTCGGGCGGGGGCACGGTTTCGTAATCCATCGGTACTATGCACACTTCGCCGTAAGCAGGGTGTTCAGGTTGATCCGCGCGGGGGGAGGTGTCAACCTGCGCCTCGACGTGTCGCAAGGAGGCTGGCCACCCGATGGCAAACGATAGCGAAACCCTGACCATCCACACTCCTGATTTGCCGGGGGCAGAGGTGTTTGACGACGCGTCAGCCGCGATCGACCGTTTGGAGATGTTATACTCCGGTGCGACAGAATACCTGTCGGCACGATTTCGCGAGGCGATGCGCGACGGGCATCCGGGCTGCCGGTACAGGGCCTATTATCCAGAACTGCGTATCACGACCAGTAGCTTTGCCGAGGTGGACAGCCGCCTGAGCTTTGGCCATGTGTCCGGGCCGGGTGCCCATGCCGCGACGATCACGCGGCCGGACCTGTTTCGCAACTACCTTGATCAACAGATCGGATTGTTGCTGCGTAATCATGGTGTGTCGGTGACGGTCGCTGTTTCCGACACACCGATGCCAGTTCACTTTGCCGTTGCCGGGACCAAGGGAATCACTGTGCCGCAGGCAGGCGCTGCGGCATTTATCCTGCGAGATGTGTTCGATGTTCCCGAAATCGCCAGCACGAGTGACGATATCGTCAATGGCACCTTTGTTCCGCCCGAAGGAGGGGCTGCGCCACTGGCTCCCTTTACGGCGCAGCGCGTAGACTATTCACTGGCCAGGTTGGCACATTACACGGCCACTGATCCGGTTCATTTCCAAAACCATGTCCTGTTCACCAACTACCAGTTCTACGTGGCCGAGTTCGAAGCGTATGCACGCCGCGCGCTTGCCGACCCGAACAGCGGATATTGCAGTTTTGTCAGCACCGGCGATTCCGAAATAACCACGTCCGACGGGTATTTGCCCGTGCCGCGAGCAATGCCGCAGATGCCAGCCTATCACCTCAAGCGCAAGGATGGGTCAGGCATAACGCTGGTCAATATCGGTGTCGGACCGTCGAATGCGAAAACGGCGACCGACCATATTGCCGTGCTGCGACCGCACGCGTGGATCATGGTGGGTCATTGTGCCGGGTTGCGAAATTCGCAGTCATTGGGCGATTTCGTGTTAGCACATGCCTACTTGCGCGAGGACAAGGTTCTGGATGACGATCTGCCGGTGTGGGTTCCGATCCCGCCGCTGGCCGAGATTCAGATCGCCCTGCAGGAGGCTGTGGCCGAGGTGACGGAGCTGGACGGTTTCGAGCTTAAGCGCGTGATGCGCACTGGCACCGTGGCCAGCGTGGACAACCGCAACTGGGAATTGCGCGATCAGTCCGGCCCTGTGCAAAGGCTGAGTCAATCGCGGGCGATTGCGTTGGACATGGAAAGCGCGACCATTGCCGCCAACGGGTTTCGGTTCCGCGTGCCCTACGGCACGTTGCTGTGCGTAAGTGACAAGCCGCTGCATGGTGAATTGAAGCTACCGGGCATGGCGAGCGAGTTCTACCGCCAGCAGGTTGCGCGACATTTGTTGATCGGAATACGCGCGATTGAACACCTGCGCGAGATGCCCCTTGAGCGGATTCATAGCCGAAAGTTGCGCAGTTTCGAAGAAACAGCCTTTCTGTAAGGCGGAAAATCAAAAGAAATTTCCACAAAATACATGAAATACTCTTGTTTCGCGCCACTATTCGTTGTGTTCATATACGAGATACCGTTAAATATGCGGCATGAGGCCCAACAATCGGGCGAGTGAAGGAGACCAAGAATGGCAAAGCCGATGACCAAGACCCAACTTGTTGCCGCACTGGCCGAGGAAATGGGGACAGACAAGAA
>CAZOKA010000069.1:0-9640 GCA_964580265.1 uncultured Rhodobacterales bacterium
GTAGCCCAGGTCGGCCAGCGGCGCGGCCAGCGCCTCGGCCCCGGTGCCGCGCTCGATATCAAACGTGCCGAAACGGTTGACGAGGTGCCCCATCGCGGCGGCCTGCTGCACGTCCATGCCCCAATCCAGATGCGCGATCAGTGCCTGCGCGACATAGCCGATGATGCGGCTGCCGCCGGGACTGCCCAGCACAAGGACCGGCGCACCATCGCGCATCACGATGGTCGGCGCCATGGACGAACGCGGCCGCTTGCCCGGCGCCACCGCATTGGCCACCGGCCGCCCATCCCGGTGCGTGCGAAACGAGAAATCGGTCAACTCGTTGTTGAGCAACATGCCCCGCACCATCACGCGGCTGCCAAAGGCGTTCTCGATGGTGGTGGTCATCGACAGCGCATTGCCGTAGCCATCGACGATCGAGATATGCGATGTGGCGGGCCGTGACAGCGTCTCGCCCGTCCCCCACAGGCCCGCATGATCGAACTCTGGCGCGCCGGGCGCGACGTCCTGAAGCGCCGCATCACCCGCCAGAAGCCCCGCGCGCCGCGCCAGGTAATCGGGCGCCAGCAGCCCCTTGACCGGCACCGGCACGAAATCGCTGTCGGCCATGTAAAGGCCCCTGTCGGCAAAGGCCAGTCGGCTGGCATCCCCGATCAGGCGCCACGCCCTCACGCTGCGCGGCCCTAGCGCGGCAAGGTCATATCCTTCCAGCAGGCCCAGGATCTGCCCCACCGTCAGCCCCCCCGATGATGGCGGCCCCATGCCGCACACCTCGTGCCCGCGATAGGGCGCGCAGACCGGCGCACGCTCTTTCACCGTGTAGCCTTCCAGATCCCGCAGGCTCAGCAACCCCGGCCGCGCGGCGCCGCGCACCGCCGCAACGATATCCCCGGCCAGTGCGCCGGTATAGAACGCGTCCGCGCCCTGCCCCGCAACCAGGCGCAGGACATCGGCATAAGCGGGGTTGCGCAGCATATCGCCCTCGGCCAGCGGCGCGCCGCCCGGCAGGAAGTAGCGGGCGGTCTCGGAATGAACCGCCAGCCGCGCGGCATCGCGGGCCACCAGGCCGGCCAGGCGCGGGCTGACGGCAAAGCCGCCCTCGGCCAGCGCGACCGCGTCGTCGAACAGCCCCGGCCAGGGCAAACGCCCCCACCGTTCATGCGCCGCCTGCATCAGCGCGGGCGTGCCCGGCGTACCCACGGACAGCCCCCCGACGACCGCTTCGAAAAACCCCAGCGGCTCGCCCCCCGCGTTCTGAAACAGCGTCGGCGTGGCCGCCATGGGCGCGGTTTCGCGCCCGTCCAGCGTGCTCAGCGCGCCGGTTTGCGCGTCATACCACAGCAGGAACGCGCCGCCGCCAAGGCCCGAGCTTTGCGGCTCCACCAGGCCCAGAACGGCCTGAACCGCCACCATCGCATCGGCGGCCGTGCCGCCCGCACGCAGCACCCGCGCCCCGGCGGTGGCGGCGTGCGGATTGGCCACCGCCACCATCCAGTCGCGCGCCTCCACGGGACGGCCGGCCGCCTTGGCCGCCTGCGCCGCCGCGACCGAAGGGCTGATCGCCAGCGCCCCGGCGCCTGCGGCTTCGGGGCTGACGGCATCGGCAGCCTGCTGCGCCGCCACAACGGCACCCAGACATGACAACAGCGCCGCGAGTGCGACACCCATCCATCCGCCACGTAACATCACGGCCCCTCCGATCACTGCATCAACGCATCCACTGTGCACGGGCAAAGGGCCATGCGGCAAGCGCGCAATGCCCATGCCAGGCACGCAAAGAGCGGCAGCTTGCTGTTCTTCATCTTGCGCCAAATACTCCCGCCGGAGGCATCCCGCGCCGCCACGGGCGCCGACGGCCAGCACACCCACGTCACGCCGCCCCCTTCCCCGAGCCGGTGCCCGGAGGGCATAGGCGAGACATGACCCGGCGCGGCGCAGCCGCGCTCCGATGTATCACAACATGGACGGCACGACCTGATCAGGCGGGCGGTGGCCGTCATGGAAGGTCTTGATGTTGATGATCACCTTCTCGCCCATTTCCAGGCGTCCCTCGCGCGTCGCCGAACCCATATGCGGCAACAGCACGACGTTCTTCAACTCGCGCAGGCGCGGGTTGACCGAGCGGCCCCGCTCGTACACATCCAGCCCGGCGCCCGAGATGTCACCGGCGCGCAGCATCCGGGTCAGCGCGTTCTCGTCGATCACCTCGCCGCGCGAGGTGTTGACGATCACCGCCTCGGGTTTCATCAGCTTGAGCCGCCGCGCGTTCATCAGGTGGAAGGTGGACGGCGTATGCGGACAATTGATGGAAATCACGTCCATCCGCGCGACCATCTGGTCGAGACTTTCCCAATAGGTCGCCTCCAGTTCATCCTCGACCTCTTCGCGCAGGGGGGTTCGGTTGTGATAATGGATCTGCATGCCGAACGCCCGTGCGCGGCGCGCCACCGCCTGCCCGATACGTCCCATCCCCAGGATGCCCAGGCGGCGCCCGCCAACACGCCCGCCCAGCAGCGCCGTGGGCGACCAGCCCTGCCAGTCGTCGGATTGCATGACGGCCAGCCCCTCGGGGATGCGGCGGGTCACCGCCAGGATCAGCGCCATTGTCATGTCCGCGGTGTCATCGGTCAGCACGCCGGGCGTGTTGGACACCAGGATGCCACGCTGCCGGGCGGTGGAGACATCGATATGATCGACGCCCGCGCCATAATTCGCGATCAGCTTGAGCTGCGGCCCCGCCTGCCCCAGCAGCCCGGCGTCGATATCATCGGTCAGCGTCGGCACAAGCACGTCAGCCTGCCTGACGGCGTCGGCCAGTTCCTCGCGCGTCATGGGCGTGTCATCGTCGCGCAGCCTGACGTTGAACAATTCCTTCATGCGGGTTTCAACCGCTTCCGGCAAGCGTCGTGTAACGACAACACTCAAACGTCCCGTTGGCATGGCTGCCTCCCTTCGTGCTTTTCAAACCGCCGCTCCGGTGTCAGAGTGGCCCACGAGCAGCGGCGGCACAAGAACCGACGTCGAGATTTCGAGAACTACGTACAGGCCTTGCAATGATTTTGTGCGCGAAACGGCTTGCCTTCATGATGGCCCTGCTTCTGTCGGCGCCCGCCACCCTCGCGCAGGACCGCGGGCCGGTCACCAACCTGCCGCTGCCACGTTTCGTGTCGGTCAAGGCGTCCGAGGCCAACGTGCGGCGCGGCCCGTCGCTCACCCACAGGATCGACTGGGTGTTCAAGCGGCGCGACATTCCCGTCGAGATCACCGCCGAGCATGGCCATTGGCGCCGCGTGCGCGACCGCGATGGCGCCGGCGGATGGGTGCATTACTCGCTGCTGTCGGGCACGCGCACGGTGATCGTGACGCGCGACATGCTGGCGCTGAACACCCGGCCGGTTTCGGATGCGCCGGTGGCGGCGCGGCTGGAGCTGGGGGTGATCGCCCATGTCGATAGCTGCGACAAGACCTGGTGTGCGCTGTCGGTCGAGGGGTATGACGGCTGGGCGCTCAAGAAAGGGCTTTGGGGCGTGGGCGCGAACGAAATCATAGATTGAAGACGCGCGGCAGCGGCAGGCGCGGCCCCGGTCGAATGCCCGCAAGCGTTATGTATGGAGGAAAATATTGCTTGTAGAACCTTGCGGCCCCTGCAATATTTCCCGGAAAACATAACAGAGTTCCCAATGCCCAATACCCGTGCCGCCCGTTTTCTTGCGCTGATCACGCTGTCTCTGAGCCTGCTCGCGCCGTTGCCGCGCTCGGCCATGGCCGAGGGCGCCCTGATCGCCGTGGCGGCGAACTTTGCCGAAACGGCCGAGGCGATCGTTCCAGCGTTCGAGGCCGAAACCGGCCACGATCTGACGCTTGTGATCGGCTCCACGGGCAAGCTATATGCGCAGATCACCAAGGGGGCGCCGTTCGATGTGCTGCTGGCCGCCGATCAGGCGCGGCCGCAACGGCTGGAGGCCGAGGGCCACGCCGTGCCCGGCACCCGCCGCACCTACGCCACCGGGCAACTGGTCTTGTGGAGTCCCGATCCCGATCGCATCGGCCCGGACGGCGACAAAATCCTTGCGCAAGCCGATTTCGAGCACCTCGCCATGGCCAACCCCGATCTGGCGCCCTATGGTCTGGCGGCGGCGCAGGCGCTTGATCACATGGGGCTGCGCGACAGGCTGGGCGACAGGATCGTGATGGGACAAAACATCGGCCAGACGTTTTCGATGGTGGCCACGGGCAACGCCGAACTGGGGCTGGTTGCCGGGTCTTACGCGGCATCGGCACGCAACACCGCGCCCGGTAGCGTTTGGCCCGTCCCGGCCGGTTATCACGACCCGATCCGACAGGACGCGGTGCTGCTCACCCACGGCGCGAAAAACGCCGCCGCCCGCGCCTTCCTTGACTACCTGCACAGCGATGCCGCGCGCGACGTGATCGCGCGGTTCGGCTATGGCGTGGACGACGCGCGGTGACCCTGCCCGATCTCGCCCCGCTCATACTCAGCCTGCGGCTGGCAGGCTGGGCCACGGTGATCCTGCTGATTCTGGGCACGCCGCTGGCGTGGTGGCTGGCCCACACGCGCAGCCGCGCCAAGCCGGTGATCGAGGCGATTACCGCGCTGCCGCTGGTGCTGCCGCCCACGGTTCTGGGCTTTTACCTGCTGGTGGTGCTCAGCCCGACCAGCCCGCTGGGGGGCATGTGGCGCGATGTCACCGGCAACACGCTGACGTTCTCATTCGCGGGGCTGGTGGTGGCCTCGGTCCTCTATTCGCTGCCGTTTGCCATTCAGCCGCTGCAATCGGCCTTCGAATCCGTGGGGCGCGCCCCGCTGGAGGCGGCGGCGACGCTGCGCGCCTCGCCGCTGGACAGGTTCGTGAGCGTGGCGTCGCCGCTGGCCCTGCGCGGATACCTGACCGCGACGGTGCTCAGCTTTGCGCATACCATCGGGGAATTCGGCGTGGTGCTGATGGTGGGCGGCAACATCCCCGGCCGCACGCAGGTCATCTCGATCGCCATCTACGAGCATGTCGAGACCCTGAACTACGCGCAGGCTCATGCATTGTCGGCAATCCTGCTGGTGTTTTCCTTTGTCGTGCTGGTGGGGGTCTATGCCGCCAACCGCCGCTTTCCGATCCATGCGGGGGGAGGGGGCCGGTGATGCCGATGGCTGCGCTTTCGCTCGATATCCGGCTGGACTATCCCGGTTTCACGCTGGATTTCGCCCATGATATTCCCGCGCGCGGCCTGACGGCGGTGTTCGGGCCATCGGGGTGCGGCAAATCCACCCTGCTGCGCGTGATTGCCGGGCTTGAGCGCGGCGCGCGCGGCGCCGTGCGTTTTGACGGGACCGCCTGGCAGGGCGCGGGCCGCGCGACCCCGCCACACAAGCGCGGCATCGGATACGTGTTCCAGGATGCGCGCCTGTTCGGTCACCTCAGTGTCGCGGGCAACCTGCGCTATGCCGCGCGCCGCGCCCGCCGTGCCGGCGCGCGGCCGGACGAGGCGCAGGCCATCGCCGCGCTGGACCTGCACGATCTGCTGGATCGCCGCCCCGATACCCTGTCGGGTGGCCAGCGACAGCGCGTCGCCATTGCCCGTGCCCTGCTGACCGTGCCGCGACTGTTGTTGATGGACGAGCCGCTGGCGGCGCTGGACGCGGGGCGCAAGGCGGCGATCCTGCCCTATATCGAACGGCTGCGCGATCACGCCACGATCCCGATCGTCTATGTTAGCCATGACCTGTCAGAGGTGGCGCGCCTTGCCGATCACATGGTCATGATGCGCGAGGGCCGCGTGCTCAGGGCCGGGCCGGTCGCCGAATTGCTCTCCGATCCCGGCATGGCCGAGGCCATCGGCGTGCGCGAGATGGGCGCATTGATGCCCGCGCAGGTGACACGCCAGCACGACGACGGGCTGACCGAGCTTGCAGTATCGGGCGGGCAGTTGTTCCTGCCCCGGATACAGGCCGCAACCGGCACCGCCCTGCGCCTGCGCATCGCCGCGCACGAGGTGATCTTGTCGCGCACACGGCCCGAAGGGCTGTCGGCGCTGAATATCCTGCCCGGCACCATCACCGAGATCCGCCATGGCGACGGCCCCGGCGTGATCGTCAAGCTACGGGTCGGCGAGGATGACCTGCTGGCGCGAATCACGCGCCGCTCCGCCGGCGCGATGGGGCTGCGCCCCGGCGTCGCCTGTCACGCGATCGTGAAGTCCGTATCCATCGCGCAAACCGATGTCGGGACAACCGGCGCCTGACACGCCCGAATAGCGCCGAAGGCGCCGGGCCCGTCGCGGCTTGGCAAGCATCTATGCCGCCGCACCCCGCGAGCGGCTTATTTTCCGGGGGCGGGCTTGGCCGTCTTCGTCGTTTTGCCCGGTTTGCTGGCCTTGGCCGGGGCACTCATCTTCGCCTCAAGCGCATCGAGCCGGGCCTTCAGTGCCTCGTTTTCCTCGCGCGCCTTTTGCGCCATGGCGCGCACCGCGTCGAATTCCTCTCGCGTGACGAAATCGCGGTCTGCCAGCCAGCGGTCGATCATGGATTTCATCGCCGTCTCGGCCTCGGTACGCGCGCCTTGCGCCACGCCCATGGCGTTGGTCATCAATTGCGACACATCGTCGAGTATCTTGTTACGGGTCTGCATTGCGGGTCTCCAGCTTTGCCTTTACCCCCTATATGGAGCGCGGGCCGCCCCACCACAAGCGCGACATCGTCCCACCGGACCGCACGGAGCAACAAATGCAGGCCATGATCCCGTTTCCAGACATCTCGCCCGAGATATTCACGCTTCCCCTCTTCGGGATGGAGTTCGCCCTGCGCTGGTATGCGCTGGCCTATATCGTGGGCATCCTTGTCGCGTGGCGCATCTCGCTGGCGGCGCTGCGGCGCCCGGCACTCTGGCCCGATCAGACCCCGCCGATGACCGCGCGGCAGATCGAGGATTTGCTGACCTGGATCGTGCTGGGCATCATCGTGGGCGGGCGCCTGGGATTCGTGCTGTTTTACCAACCCGGCTATTACCTGCAAAACCCCCTTGAGATCCTGCGCATCTGGCAGGGGGGGATGTCGTTTCACGGGGGCTTCCTCGGCGTGGTGATCGCCGCGCTGGTCTATTGCGGGCGGCAGCGCATCCCGCTCCTGTCGGCGGGCGACACCATCGTTCTGGGCGTGCCGGTCGGGCTGGTGCTGGGCCGGATCGCCAATTTCATCAATGCCGAGCTGTGGGGCCGCCCGACCGACCTGCCGTGGGGTGTGGCGTTTCCCGGTGGCGCGGCACAGGCCTGCGGTCAGCCGCTGGGCGAGATCTGTGCCCGCCATCCCTCGCAACTCTACGAGGCGGCGCTGGAGGGCGCGCTACTGCTGGCGGTGCTGCTGTGGCTGGCGTTCCGGCGCGGCGCGCTGCGCGTGCCCGGCCGCATCTTTGGCGTGTTCCTGGCGGGCTATGGCGCCGCGCGCGTTATCGTCGAGCATTTCCGCCAGGCGGACCCGCAGTTCATCACGCCGGGCAACCCGCTCGGCCATGTCCTGCGCCTGGGTGACTGGGGGCTGAGCATGGGGCAATTGCTGTCGTTGCCGATGCTGCTGGCGGGGCTGGCCCTGATCGTGGTGGCAAACCGGCTGGCGCGCGCATGAGCGGACTGCACGCGCATCTTGTGGCCCGCATCACCGCCAACGGCCCGCTCAGCATCGCCGATTACATGGCCGATTGCCTGCTGCATCCCGACTGGGGATATTACGCCACGCGCGATCCGCTTGGCGCGGCGGGGGATTTCACCACCGCGCCGGAAATCAGCCAGATGTTCGGCGAGTTGATCGGCCTCGCGCTGGCGCAGGCCTGGATGGATCAGGGCGCGCCAAAGCCATTCACGCTGGCCGAGCTGGGGCCGGGGCGCGGCACGCTGATGGCCGACATGCTGCGCGCCACGCGTGCGGTTCCCGGCTTTCACGCCGCCATGCGCCTTTGCCTTGTCGAGGCCTCGCCCACCTTGCGGGACGCGCAAGCGCGGGCACTGTCCGGCTATGACGCCACATGGTGCGACAGCGCCGCAGACCTGCCCGATCTTCCGCTGTTCCTGGTGGCGAACGAGTTTTTCGACGCGCTGCCGATACGCCAGTTCATCCGCGACGGGGATGGCTGGCGCGAACGCCGCATCACCGCGGGCGAGGATGGCACGCTTGCCTTCGGCCTGACCGATGCCACCCCGCAACCCGCGCTGGCCCACCGGATCGCGGACACGCGCGACGGCGACATGGTGGAAACCTGCGCGCCCGGCACCGCCATCGCCGCGACCATCGGCGCGCGTATAGCAGAGCGGGGCGGCGCGGCGCTGATCATCGATTACGGCGAATGGCGCAGCCTTGGCGATACGTTCCAGGCGTTGCGCGGTCACGCCCGCGCCGACCCGCTGGAAGCGCCCGGCACGGCGGACCTGACCGCGCATGTGGATTTCGAATCGCTGGCCAATGCCGCGGCTCCGGCGGCCCATACGCGCCTGACCCCGCAGGGCGTATTTCTTGAGCGGCTCGGCATCACCACGCGGGCGCAGGCGTTGGCGGCGCGCCTGGCCGGGGAGACGCTGGATGCGCATGTCGCTGCACATCGGCGCTTGACGCACCCCGATGAAATGGGGACGCTCTTCAAGGTGATGGCCTTGCATCCCGCCAATACAGACCCTCCGCCCGGATTGAACCAATGACCCTGGAAATCCTCACCGCCGACGCCCTTGCCCCCGTGCGCCACGGGTTCTTTACCCGGCGCGGCGGGGCCTCGTCGGGGGTGTTTTCCGGGCTGAACTGTGGCACCGGCTCTTCTGATCAGTCCGAAATCGTGTCGATCAACCGCGCCCGCGTGGCCAGCGCGATGGAGGTGCCAAGCACCCATCTGGTCAGCGTGCACCAGGTCCATTCGGCCGACGTGCTCACCGTCACCGGCCCGCTATCGGATCGGCCCCGCGCCGATGCCATGGTCACCGCCACGCCGGGCCTTGCGCTGGCGGTTCTGACCGCCGATTGCCAGCCGGTTCTGCTGGCCGACCCGGATGCGGGCGTGATCGGCGCGGCGCATGCGGGCTGGCGCGGCGCGCTGGACGGTGTGCTTGAGGCGACGCTGGACGCGATGGAGGCATTGGGCGCCAGCCGCGATGACATCACCGCCGTGATCGGCCCCACCATCAGCCAGGGCGCCTACGAGGTCGGCCCCGAATTCATGGAAGACTTCATGGCCGATGATCCCGAGAACGGCCGCTTTTTCGCGCAAGGGGACGGCGACAGGCTTCTGTTCGATCTGCCCGCGTTCGGGTTGCACCGGCTGCGCAGCGCCGGGATCGGGCAGGCCGAATGGACGCGCCATTGCACCTATTCCGATCCCGAGCGGTTCTATTCCTACAGGCGCGCCACGCACCAGGGGCAGGCCGATTACGGGCGGCTGATCTCCACGATTCGCCTGTGAAATCTGGCGACTGCGTGTTCGCGGCGGGCATCCGGCGTGCAAAATCACCGCGATCTTGCCCCATCCCTGCCGCATTGCCCACCGATGTTGACTGGCAAGAAGTTCACAGCCCCGAACGGGCAGGCAGGCAGGAGACCAGGACATGCGCAAGCACCCCCGCTGGATGAAATCGGTGATCGAAACCGCCAAGACCG
>CAZOKA010000070.1:0-9390 GCA_964580265.1 uncultured Rhodobacterales bacterium
GCTGGAAGACATCAGCCGCGGCCTGCCGGGCGACGCGGAGGATGAGCAGGCCCGCTGGATCGAGGCGACGGTCGTGGGCACCCGCGCGCTGCGGCTGTGCGCGCTTTACCTGCCCAACGGCAACCCCGCACCGGGGCCCAAGTTCGACTACAAGCTGGCATGGATGGCGCGCCTGAAGGATCGCGCCGCCGCCCTTCTGGACAGCGAAGAGCCGGTGGTGATGGCGGGCGATTACAACATCATCCCCCAGGACGAGGACGCCAAGAACCCCAAGGCCTGGGCCGAGGATGCGCTGGCCCTGCCGCAGGCGCGCGCCGCGTTCCGCCGGGTGCTCAACCTCGGCTTCACCGACGCGTTCCGCGCCCGCACACTGGGACCGGGACATTACACGTTCTGGGATTACCAGGGCGGGGCATGGCGGCGCGACCACGGCATACGCATCGATCACATCCTGCTCAGCCCGCAAGCGGCCGACCTGATGACCGAGTGCCGGATCGACCGCGATACTCGCGACCGCGAAAAGCCCTCGGACCATGTGCCGATCTGGGTTGAGCTGGACGCCTGAGTACCGCCCGCCCTTTCCCGCCGCCCGTTCCACGCTAGAACACCCGCCATGCCCTATGAATGGACAGATCAGCCCCCGAAGGGCACCCGGCGCCTGACGCTGTGGCCGCACCGCTCGCTGCCGCGGCGGGGCTTCGCGGCGTTCATCCTGGCGACATTCGCGCTGATCACCGTGCCGCTTTACCCGCTGCTGGGTACGGTGCTGCTGTGGGGGCTGCTGCCGTTCCTGCTGCTGGCCGTGGCGGGGCTGTGGTGGGGGCTGGAGCGGTCCTACCGCGATGCCGATATCCGCGAGGAACTGACAATCGGGCCGCAGGGCATCCACCTGCTGCGCACCGATCCGCGCGGCCAGCGGCGCGAATGGGACTGCAACAGCTACTGGGCCCGTGCGACGCTGCACGCCACCGGCGGCCCGGTCGCGCATTACCTGACCCTCAAGGGCGAGGGCCGCGAGGTAGAGATCGGGGCGTTCCTGTCCGAGGACGAGCGCAAGGCGCTATACGGCGAGCTGGCGGACGCACTGCGTGCGGCGCGCGGCGCGTGACAGCGCCCATCCCGACAGCGCGGCGCAAGTTGAGCCGCCGGGTGCCTCCGGCGGGAGTATTTATGGCAAGATGAATGCGGAAAAGCCCACGGGGATACTTCTGTCCTGAAATTTCCTGGGAGCAGTGCCCCCTATTCACGCTGGCCGCTGGCTCAGCTCAGCCGGGACTTGACCATCGGCCCGACGACGCCGAAATCCATCTGGCCGGTATAGCGCGCCTTGAGCGCCGCGATCACTTTGCCCATGTCGCGGATCGAGTTGGCGCCGCAGGCCTCGATTTCCTTGTCGATCGCTGCCACGATTTCCTTGTCGCTCAGTTGGCGGGGCAGGAATTCCTCGATCACGGCGATTTCCGCACGCTCGGATTCGGCCAGGTCGAGGCGGCCACCCTCCTCGTAGGCGCGGGCGCTTTCCTGGCGCTGTTTGACCATCTTGCCGAGGATCGCCAATATCTCGTTATCGCTGATCGCACCGTCGCCATCGCCGCCGCGTGCGGCGATCTCGCGGTCCTTGATCGCCGCATTGATCAGCCGCAGCGTCGACAACCTCGCCGTTGCCTTGTCCCGCATGGCCTGTTTCAGGGCCGTGCTGATCCGGTTTCGCATATCCATCGTGATCCTATCCCCTCAGGGTTTTCCGAGACCGCCGACAGTATCCAATGCGCGGCCGGGTTTCAACAGGCTGCGGAGCGGCGCAAAACCCTTGTTATCAAGCGCCCCGTGACAATGCGCGGGCGCGCGCGGCCCCTTGACCCCGCCCGCCCGCGCACGTAGGACACGCCAAATCGCCACGCACACACGCCCCCGGAGATCCGCCATGGCCCAGTCCGCGACATCCCACCCGACCGCTTGCCTTGCCCTGGCCGATGGGACGCTGTTCTACGGATACGGCTTTGGCGCCACGGGCCAGACCCAGGCCGAGCTGTGTTTCAACACGGCGATGACCGGCTACCAGGAAATCATGACCGATCCGTCCTATGCCGGGCAGGTCGTGACATTTACCTTTCCGCATGTGGGCAATGTCGGCGTGAACCCCGATGATGACGAGACCGCCGAGCCCGTTGCCGAAGGCATGGTGGTCAAGTGGAGCCCCACCGAGCCGAGCAACTGGCGCGCCACCGAGACCCTCTCGGCCTGGCTGGCACGGCGTGGGCGCATCGCCATCGGGGGCGTCGATACAAGGCGCCTGACCCGCGCAATCCGCCAGCAGGGTGCGCCGCACGTGGCGCTGGTGCATGACCCGGACGGCAATTTTGACATCGCCGCACTGGTCGCCGCGGCGCGCGGCTTTGCCGGGTTGGAGGGCGTCGACCTGGCGCGCGACGTGACCTGTGCGCAGAGCTACCGCTGGGACACCACGCGCTGGGCCTGGCCGGACGGGTTCGGCCGGCAGGAGGCGCCGCGCCACCGGGTCGTCGCCATCGATTACGGTGCAAAACGCAACATCCTGCGCTGCCTTGCCTCGGCCGGGTGCGACGTGACCGTGATGCCCGCCACTGCCACTGCCGAAGAGGTGCTGGCGCATGAGCCAGACGGCGTGTTCCTGTCCAACGGGCCGGGTGATCCGGCGGCAACCGGCAAATATGCCGTGCCGATGATCAACGCCGTGCTGGAGCGGGGCCTGCCGGTATTTGGCATATGCCTGGGGCACCAGATGCTGGCGCTGGCGCTGGGGGCCAAGACCGTCAAGATGAACCACGGCCACCACGGCGCCAATCACCCGGTCAAGGATCTGGAGACCGGCAAGGTCGAGATCACCAGCATGAACCACGGATTTGCCGTGGACAGCCAGAGCCTGCCGGAAGGCGTCAAGGAAACGCATGTGTCGCTGTTCGACGGGTCGAACTGCGGTCTGCGGCTGGTCGATCGGCCGGTGTTCTCGGTGCAGTACCACCCCGAGGCCAGCCCTGGCCCGCAGGACAGTTTCTACCTGTTCGAACGGTTCACCGCCTCGATGGCAGAACGCACCCCGGCCTAGGCCGCAGGGCGTGCGTCCATGCCGGGTCTTCGTCTCAAGTCTCTGTTAACACTGAATTAACCATTCTGCATCAACCTTTTGGTAATCCGTTCACCTTGAAACGGTTTCGATCAGGCAGGCAGAATGACCATCGCGCAGCCCCTTTCGCAGCCCCCGCAGACCGCCGCCCCTATGCAGTGTGTGCAGGCATCGCTTGCGCGGGGTCTGGTCGATCACGGGTTTCTCAGCGCGGCACAGACGCTTGGCGCCCGGGCCGAGGCGGCTCGGCTTGGCTGCACCCTGTCGGATGTGCTGACGGCACAGGGGACAATCGCGCCGGACGATCTGCGCCGGGCGCAAGCGTTGTGGCTGGGCACATATGTCACCGGACTGGATGCAGCCGTGCCCGCGCGGGGCCTGATGCGGCAGACGCCACCGCGCACATGGTTGCGGGCCGGGCTGCTGCCGCTGGGACGCGGCGCGGATGGGCGGATCGAAGTGGCTACCGCGCATCCCGAAAGCTTTGTCGCGCGGCTGCGCGCGCTACCGGCCATTTTCCACGATGCGGTGCCCGTAATCGCACCACAGGCACGGATCGACGCGATTCTGTCGCAACTTTATCGCCCGGCTCTGACCTGCGCAGCCGCAGCACGGGTGCCGGATGGTGAAAGCTGCCGGATCTGGGCGCGCTGCGGACGCCAGCGCATGTGGCTGACCGTGGCGGCGTGCCTGTCGCTGGTGGCGCTGGCTGCCGCCTTTCCGGTCGGTGCGCTGACCGCACTGATGCTGTGGGCCGCGTTCACGCTGATCGTGGGGGCGGCGATGAAATCGGCCGCCTTCGTGTCATGGGCCACAGCACCGCGCGCGCCTGCACCGCCGCCCGAAGGCATCGCCGCACCGACAGGCCCCCTGCCCCGCGTGTCGATCCTGGTGCCGCTCTTTCGCGAGACCGAGGTCGCGAGCGTGCTACTCGCGCGGCTTGCGCGCTTGCGCTATCCCAAGGCTCTGCTGGAGGTCGTTCTGGTCCTTGAAGAGACCGACACCCTGACACGGCGTGCGGTGGCCGGCGCCGACCTGCCGCCGTGGATGCGCACAATCGTCGTGCCCGATGGGCAACCCCGGACCAAGCCGCGCGCGATGAACTATGCGCTGGATTTCTGCCAGGGCGAGATCATCGGCATCTTCGACGCCGAGGACGCCCCCGCCCCCGACCAGATCGACCATGTCGCGCGCCGGTTCGCGGATGCGCCGCCCGACCTGGTTTGTCTTCAAGGGATTCTTGATTACTACAACCCGCGCCAGACATGGCTGGCGCGGTGTTTTACCGTGGAATACGCCACCTGGTTCCGTGTGATGATGCCGGGGATGCGGCGGCTGGGCTTCGCCATTCCACTGGGCGGCACGACGCTGTTTTTCAGGCGCAGCGCGCTGGAGCGTCTGGGCGGGTGGGACGCGCATAACGTAACCGAGGATGCCGATCTGGGCTTTCGACTGGCACGGCACGGCTACCGGACCGAGATGATCGCCACTACGACGCATGAGGAAGCCGCCTGCCACCCGCGAGCATGGGTCAGGCAACGCTCGCGCTGGCTCAAGGGATACATGGTAACGTACCTGGTGCACATGCGCCGGCCTGGTGCCCTGTTGCGGGGGTTGGGGCCGTGGCGATTCCTGGGGTTTCAGACGCATTTCATAACGGCGCTGTCGCAGTTCTTTCTTGCGCCGCTACTGTGGTCCTTCTGGCTGATCTTTCTTGGCCTGCCACATCCGTTCGCAGGTATGCTGCCCGGTGCGCTGACCGCGACGCTCAGCCACCTGTTTATCGGGATCGAGGCGATCACGATACTGGCCGGGCTGGCGGCGGTGTCAGGCCCCGCGCACTGACACCTGCTGCCGTGGGTGCCCAGCCTGCACCTGTATTACCCGCTGGGGGTGCTGGCGGCCTACAAGGCGTTGTATGAACTGGTCGCAACGCCGTTCTACTGGGACAAGACGCAGCATGGTCATTCCCTGCAAGGCGGGGTCGATCCGGCCTCAGTCCAAGGCGCCAAGCGCTCCTGAATCCAGCTTCAACCGGGTCACGAAGGCCTTGGAAATGTGTTCCTTGAGGGCGGTATAGGCGCGCTCTTCGTCGCGGGCCTCGAACGCGGCGACGATGGCGTCATGTTCGGCCAGCGCCTTTTCGCCGCGCCCCTCGGCGGCCAGCGACGTCGTCGCCATCAGCGCCATCGAGCGGTGCACGAGGTCAAGCTGCTGCACGAGGTAGCGGTTATGCGAGGCCAGGTGGATCTGCTTGTGAAACCGCCGGTTGGCGCGCGCAAGGGCGCTGGGATCATCCAGCAATGCGCGATCCTCCTCGACCATGTCGCGCAGCACGCGCACCTCTTCCTCGGTGGCGTGGCGCGCGGCCAGGCGCGCGGCCAGCCCCTCCAGCTCGGCGCGCACGACGTATAGCTCGCTCAGTTGGTTGTGATCCAGCGACGCCACGATCAGGCTGCGCCCGTCCCGCGTCAGCAGCGATTGCGTCTCAAGGCGCTGCAACGCCTCGCGCACAGGGGTGCGCGAGACCCCGAACCGATCCGCCAGGTCGCTTTCCACCAGGCGGTCGCCGGGCCGGTAGATGCCGGTATCAATCGCCTCCAGGATTAGGGTATAGGCGTCTTTCTGCACGGCTCCGTGATCTTTCATAAGGGGCGTCTCCGCTTGAACACCTCACCCTAAGCCCCCCCCGAGGGGCAATCAACCCGGATGTCGGGCGCCGCGCCTTGCGCAGGGGCTTCAGCTTTGCGTTTCGGTGCGCTAGCGTGCGCTCATGCCACGACAGGATTTCACCCATGTGACCGGCTGGGTCTTTGACCTGGACAACACGCTTTACCCGCCGCAGGCACGGCTGTTCGACCAGATCGAAAAGCGCATGACCGCCTTTGTCATGCGCACGCTGGACGTGCCGCGCGCGCGCGCCGATCATCTGCGCCGCGCCTATTGGCACCAATATGGCACCACGCTGGCCGGGTTGATGCACGAGCATGCGCTGGACCCGGCCGAGTACCTGGTCGAGGTGCACGACATCAACCTTGGCGCGCTGACGCCCGACCCGGACCTGGCCGCGCGTATCCGCGCCCTGCCGGGGCGCAAGATCGTCTATACCAACGGCAGCGCGCCCTACGCCGAACGGGTGGTGGCCGCGCGGGGCCTGTCGGGGGTGTTCGATGCGCTCTATGGAGTCGAACACGCCGATTTTCACCCCAAACCCGACCCGCGCGCATTTGGCGCGGTGTTCGCCCGCGACCGCCTGCGCCCCGAGACTGCCGCCATGTTCGAGGACGACGCCCGCAACCTGGCCGCGCCGCACCGGATGGGCATGCGCACCGTGCACGTGGCAGACACCCCGATGGGCGCACCGCATATCCACCACCATACCGACGATCTGAGCGGGTTCCTGGCGCGGCTGGTCTGAGGCCAACCGGGGCTGATTTGACCCTGCGCGCATTGTCGCACTGCGGCAAGATGCGCCTTTTCCCTGGCCGTTAACTTGTTATCTGGAGCTCATGCAGTTTTCCCTGAAAGGATCCCGAAAATGAGCAAGATCGACCCGACGCTGACCCCCGACAGCACGTTTGACACGACCCCCCAAACCCAACCCGAAACGCATGGCGCCCAAGACAGCACCAATCGCCGCGACGGGTTTATAATCCTTGCGGTTCTGGGCGTTCTGGCGCTCTGGGGCGGGTCGGTCGCGATGTGGGGGATTCCGGGCCTTTACATGCCAGCGGTGGCGATGGTGCCGGTGGTCTGGACACTGCTGCTGCTGATCACGCGGGGCTGAGCGGCGCGGGCGGCACCCCGACGGTTGTGCTTGGCGCGGCGGGCGCACCGCGCTACATCTCGGGCGCAGACTTTGCGCAGGAGGGCACGCACCATGCCAGGCACGGACCATGACATCGTCATCTCGGGCGGCGGCGTTGCCGGGCTGAGCGCCGCGGCGTTGTTCGGCACCGCGGGGTTTCGCGTTCTGTGCGTCGATCCCGCCCCGCCGGTGACAGAGCGCGACGCCGCCGGATCGGACCTGCGCACGACCGCGTTCCTGCAACCGGCGCAGGCGCTGCTGGAACGCGCGGGCCTGTGGCCGCGCCTTGCTCCGCATGCGGCCGAGTTGCGGACCATGCGCATCATCGATGCCGGGGGCGAGGCGCCCGAGCCGCGCCTTGTGCGCGATTTCAACTCCGCCGACATCTCGGACCGGCCCTTCGGGTGGAACCTGCCGAACTGGCTACTCCGGCGGGAGATGGTGGCGCGGCTGGACGAGTTGCCGAACGTCGATTTCCGCCCCGGCACCGGCACACGTGCCCTGTTCACCCGCGAGCGCGAGGCCCGCGTCACCCTTGACGACGGGCAAACCACGCGCTGCAAGCTGGTGGTCGCGGCGGACGGGCGCGGATCAAGAATGCGGCGCGCGGCGGGGATCGAGGTGCATACCACCCGCTATGGGCAAAAGGCGCTGGCGTTTGCCGTGACGCATCCGATCCCGCATGACAACGTCTCGACCGAGATTCACCGCTCGGGCGGGCCGTTCACGCTGGTGCCGCTGCCCGATCACGAGGGGCTGCCGTCGTCGGCAGTGGTGTGGATGGAGGACGGCCCAGAGGCGCTGCGCCTTGCGGGCATGCCGGTGGCGGAGTTCGAGGCGGAGATGAGCACCCGTTCGGCGCACCTGTTCGGGCCGCTGACGCTGGCGTCGCGGCGCAGCGTCTGGCCGATCATCACCCAGGTGGCCAAGCGGATGTCGGGGCAGCGCGTGGCGCTGGTGGCCGAGGCCGCGCATGTGGTGCCGCCGATCGGGGCGCAGGGCCTGAACATGAGCCTGGCCGACATGCGCGTGTTGCTGGAGCTGGCCGAGGCGGCGCCCGAGCGTTTGGGCGACGCCGCGATGCTGGACGCCTACCACCGCCAGCGCCACACCGAGGTGTGCGCCCGCGCCGCCGGGATCGACCTGCTCAACCGGGCCTCGCAGATGCACGCACGGCCCTTGCGCGATGCGCGCGCGATGGGGCTGAACGCGATCTACGCGCTGGCCCCGGTGCGCCGGGCGATGATGCAGATGGGCCTTGGCGCGCGGGTCTAGCCTGCGACGGGCGGGTGGCGCTGCTGGCTGCCGCCGGACGCCTCCGGCGGGAGTATTTCGGGCAAGATGAAGGCCGGCCACGGTTACGCAAGATTCACGCAATAGGACCGGGGCGGCGCTCTTCGCTGAGCAGCACGTTGGCCTCGACGTCTCCCACGCCCGGCAACGTCATGATGCGCCGGCGCAGCACCCGCTCGAAATCGGAAATGTCGCGCGCCACCACCCGCAGACGGTAGTCATAAAGGCCCAGGATATGCTCGACCGTCTGCACCTCGGGGATGGCGCTGACCGCGCGCTCGAAATCCTCGAGGCTGACGCGCCCCTTGGTGGCCAGCTTCACGCCCAGGAACACGGTCACGCCAAAGCCCAGCTTTTCGCGGTCCAGTAGCAGCCGCCGGCCCTTGATCACGCCGGCGTCCTGCAACCGCCGGATGCGCCGCCACGTCGCCGGCTGCGACAGGCCCAGCTTGCGCCCGATCGCGCCCGCGCCTTGCGTGGCGTCCACCACCAGCCGGCGCAGGATCGCGCGATCCATGTCGTCCAGCTCGATCATACCGGCAACACCTCGTCTGACTTGATCCGCGCCACGTGCATCAGGGCCTCGATATCGGCGATGTGCGGCAGGGTCAGGATACGGTCGCGATAGAGGCGCTGGTAATCGGCCATGTCGCGGGCGATCACAGACAGGCGCAGGTCCACCCGGCCCAGGAATGTCTGGATTTCCAGAACCTGCGGGATCTCGCGCGCGGCGGCGAGGAACTCGTCGAAGGCGCGCGGCGCGGTCTTGTCCAGCGTGATGCGCAAGCTGACCTCGACCTCGTAGCCCATGGCGCGCCAGTCGATCACGGCCTGCTGGCCGCGGATCACGCCCGCCTCCTGCATCCGCTCCAGCCGCCGCCAGCAGGTCGCCTGCGTGATGGCGCAGCGCTCGGCCAGCGCCGAAAGGGTCAATTCGGGCGCGCGCTGATACTGCCGCAATATGCGCCGGTCCACATCGTCAAGCATGAAACTTCCGAAATTCCGTTATTATGCGCATTATACTTCTTTCAACCAAAGAATACTCTAAAAATACGAAATCGCAATCGCCGCGCACGGGCATAGCCTCTGCGCAACGTGACCACCCAACCCGAAAGCAGACCGGAGGAAAACCCATGCGCGTCTATTACGATCGCGATTGCGATATCAACCTGATCAAGGACAAGAA
>CAZOKA010000071.1:0-1791 GCA_964580265.1 uncultured Rhodobacterales bacterium
TTGCGTGTCCTCCATCTGGTTCCGCGATCTGCCTGCCCGGTTGGGTCGGTGCCCGGTTCGGCGTTGGCGTCTTCGGCGGTGATGGGGGGAAAGATTGCGAAAAGCGCAACTAAAGTCAAGAACTAAAATGCGATAATCGCAATTAAATGCTGGACCGACCGAATCGCTATGCTACACTGATCCTGTCAGCGTCGGACGGCGGCGCATGAAAAAGCCCCGCGCGAGAGGCGGGGCGGAAAGGAGACCCACCGATGACCAGCAAGACCGACCCCGCCGCGATCAATTTCATCCAGGCGATGCGCCGCCGCGCCATTGCCCGGCTAGAGGCGCGCGACCCGACCCACAGATTCGAACCTGCCTGCGTTCTGGAAGTCACCGGACAGGGCAACCTGACCTGCCATGCTGAATTCGGCCCTGTCACCGTCGACGAGGTTCCGACCTATCGCACCCGGTTCGAACTCAACGGCGCACCGATCAGCCTTATTGACGCCGAGCGCGTGGCTATGGGTCTTGCGCCCGGGGTTGCGGCATGACCGACCCGAACGAAACCACACCGCCCCCCGAAGGCGGCATCACGAGCCCCGACTTCGTGGCGTCTGGCGGCGAATTCGGATGGCAGATCAAGCCGGATGGGTCCGCCACCTTCGGCGCCCTGCGGCTTTTGCCGATTTTTCGCCCGCTACTTTGCCGGTGTCACTCGAAGAAGCTCAGCGAATAGGGCCGGGCCAGATCAGTATGTCTTTGCGGCGCTGTCTCCGAATGCCTCAGCAAAGGCGATATCACCAAACACAAAGCGAGCCTCGGTGCCGTCATTGAGGCGCCCGATGGCGGTACCTGTCCCGCGCATGATATTCCGGGTAATCAGCAATCTGCCGGTGCGACCGTCATTACAGGTCGTCGTCGCGCGAATGGTGGGGCTCAAGTCCAGCGAGTCGTATTCACCGGCGCATCTCAAGCCCGTGGTCGTCTCGGCGTAGAACGTGCCGTCGCCGCTCGTCCTGGCGGTGGATTGACCCTGGGCGCGCTGAGTTCCGATTACGCCGCTGACGGGCAGGTGTTGCTCTGTCGCGCAGGCCGTGACAGCGCAGACAGAAATAATTGCAATGGTTTTTCTCATCAAGCCTTCCTTTTTAATCGCCAGCACACTTGCCAATTTTGACATTCATGTAGTTTCCCTCTTAGCGTGTGTCGGGTTGTGGAAATTGGGGAATGAAATGAACACGACTCTATCCAAAACGCTGTCCAAAATGAACGATATCGAAATCAAGCGTCTCTCTCGTTGCTTTCAGGTGGCAGAACAAATTCTGGGCGCTCCAGAAGAATCTCCAGCTGCTTTTGCAAAATTGCTTGCCCTTCTTTATTCAGCCGACCGAGCTGTTGAACTATCTCACCGCTCTCGCCATCTGCAGGGACAATCCTCTCATTGAAGTATAGAAGAAGCAGTGGAACCTCTTCGGGCTGGACATCTCTAACTCCGCTCAAAGTTTTTGTGAGCTTATCCGGTTCTATCCCGAGAAAATCGGCAAGCTTCTTTTGCTCCCCGCGCTTCTTGCTCAAGCGCGCCTTAATCCATTTCCCGTCGATGATCGAATAGGGTTTGGTCATTGGCTGATTTATTGCGGATTTCGCACAATTAATAAACGAGCGAAAATCGCAACTAAGTGGCTTGACGAAGGTTGCGATATTCGCAATATTACCAGCCATGGAACCCGCAAGCACAATTATTGAAATCTGTGGTGGCTTCAAAGCGGTCGCTGAGATTACCGGGCGCGATGAAACTCGCGTTCGCCG
>CAZOKA010000071.1:1801-9386 GCA_964580265.1 uncultured Rhodobacterales bacterium
GATGAACGTGAAGCTCGTGTCCTCGTAGACCGAGATCTCGACGGGGCGTTCGCCGCTGGACCTACCCAAAAGAAAAGGGCGGTACTGGCGGGCTTATCCCTACTGAATGCCAGCAGATCATCATGTCCGCAGCACGCCGAAGTGGTGCTCCGCTGAGGCCAGAGCATTTCTTTCCTGATGCGCCCTCTGGAGACGCCGCATGATGTTCGTAAGTTTTCCATCCCTCAACGCTGCCACCGCTCACGTGACCCGCCAAGGAAACGAGGTTTCCAATGCATAATCTTCGCCGCTTGATCAATTCACAGATGCAGGCCCTGATCGACGGGCACTTCGGATGCCTCGACGCCACAGCCGAGACGATCAATGCCCGGTTGGACCACAGCGTCTGCAAGGGCACGCTATCCAAGCGCCTGCAGGGGCAGTACGGCTGGCCCGTTGATGAGATCGCGGCACTGGAAGATGCCGCTGGCCGGCACCCCGTCACGCGCCTCATGGCCCGCCGCCTATCGCCCGATGAGCGTACCGCCAGAGGCTCGATCCTCATGCATGTCGGGCGCGTGTCGAAGGAAACCGGAGAGGCTGTCAGTGCCATTCTTGCCGCCCAGCAATCGGAAGCGGCCGATGACCGGGATCAGGCCATTGTGGAGATCGACGAGGCCATTGAGGCGCTGCGCAAGGCCCGTTCCGTTCTGAGCGCGCCGTCCGTCGTGAAGATGGAAGGAAAAGCGTCATGAGTTTCCCCCAGCGCCTTTTTCATTGCTCGACAGAGACCATCTGGCCTCGGGCGCTGGCTACTGGCCGGGGCTTCGGCCTCGGCCCCCTTATTCCCATGCGGGCAGGGATAGTTGCCCGCCCCACTCAAAAAAGGAAAGGCTCTATTCAGCAATACCCTACCTCTTACAACTCCCGGCCCTCCGGGGCCGGGCTTTCTGGGTTGCTGTCATGACATGCCTTTCGATCACCCTGCCGTGGCCTCCGGTCGAATTGAGCCCGAATTTCCGGACGCGCTCGACACGCTGGATCGCGCGGAAAAAGAAGGAATATCGCACGTCCTGCGCCGAGGCGGCCTGGGTGCGTGGCATCCAGCCGGGTCGCGATCTGCGGCTTGAGCGGATCGTGTTCCACCCGCCAAACCGCCAGCCGCGGGACAAGGACAACCTGATCGCCCGCTTCAAGGCAGGCCAGGACGGTCTGGCCGAGGCGATGGGCGTGGATGACGAACAGTTCAACAGCGTGCCTCGCGATATCGGCGAGGTCGTGAAGGGTGGCGCGGTGGTCGCGCTGCTCGGAGAAATTCCCGGCTAGACCGGGATCACCGCCGCGCGGGGTTTGGCGACATCGCACGGCATGGAAAAAGGAGAGTTGCCTTGGCACTTTCACTTTCAAATCTGGTCCGCAAAAAGTCGGACAAGCCGCCGAAGATCGCAATCTACGGGCCGGGTGGCGTGGGCAAGACCACGCTGGCATCGGAATTCCCTGATCCGATCTTCATCCAGACCGAGGCCGGCGAAGGCGCACTGGAAATCACCAGTTTCAAGGACGAGCCGCTTTCCAGCTTCTCGGAAGTCAACGAGGCGCTGGTCGCTCTGGCGTCCGAGGATCACGAGTTCAAGACGCTCGTGGTCGACAGCGTGTCACGATTGGAGCCGTTGATCTGGGACGAAACCTGTCAGCGTCATAAGTGGTCGTCGATCGAGGAGCCCGGATACGGCAAGGGATACGTCGAGGCCGATGCGGTCTGGCGGGAATTCCTGTCGGCATGCACGTGGCTGCGCGATCACAAGGGCATGACGATCGTTCTGATCGGCCATGAAGGCGTGCAGAGCTTCGCCGACCCCACGACCGACAGCTACGATCGGTATCAAATGCGGCTGCACAAGCGTGCCGAGGCGCTGATCCGCGAGGATATGGACGTGTTCGGGTTCATCAACCAGATCACGACCATCGCGCAGGAGAAGAAGCAGTTCGGCAAGAAGGACGACTACGTGGCGAAGGCCCGTGGCTCCGGCCAGCGCGCAATCAACCTCGAACCGCGTCCCGCATTCCAGGCGAAGAACCGCTACGGAATGCCGGGCCAGATCCTCATCAACCCCGGCCAAGGGTATGCCGCCCTTGCGCCGTATCTGCCGGGTCAACCCGGAAAACCCGCGGCTGAGGCCGCCTGATCTTAGGACAGAAAGGAGATCACAATGGCAAATCTTGGAGGCCAGTACGAGGCCGGTAACGAAACGATGGAACAGCGCGATGCGCTTCCCGCCGGCGAATACGTCGCGGCGCTCGTGAAGAGCGACCGAAAAGAGGCGAAATCCGGAAACGGCAACGCCTTTATCGCCTGCGAATTCGAGGTGCAGGAAGGCGAGTGCAAAGGCCGCCGGTTCTGGGCGAACATCAACCTCTGGAACAGCAACGCGACGGCCGTCGAGATCGCACAGCGCGAACTCAACAGCATCATGCACGCTTGCGGCCGCCTTCGCGTCAACGACACCGAAGAGCTGCACGGCATTCCGATGCGCGTGAAACTCAAGCTCAAGGACGACGCGCAGTATGGCCCCTCGAACGAGGTGGGTGGGTACAAGCCCCTGAACGCCGCACCGGGCGGGAATGCTGGCAACACGGCACCGCAGGCGCAGTCCGGAGAAAATACGCCTCCGTGGCAGAAGAAGTCGGCCTGACCTAGCCGGGGCAGCGCCCGCAGTCGCCAAACCCAAGGCGCTGCCCCTCACAAGCCAAATCGAAATTCAGCCAGTGGAGGTATCCTCATGGCACAGAAACCCTACGCCGCGCTAGAGGGCAGCACGGTCGCAATCACCAACCTGTCAGGCCCGTTCCGCAAGTGCATGACCTGCGGCGGGCAGGAGGCAACGCTACGCCTCGACGCTCCCGGCACCCATGCCGCGCGCCTGACCTGCACCGGATGCGGGACGCATACCGCATTCCTGTCCCGTGAACACCTGGCCGCCATGCTGGCCCAGAGAAAGGGGGTGGCGTGATGGTCGCCCTTCCCAAGCAACCCGAACCCGAAGCCCATGTCGCACCGCTTCACCCGAACGTGGAGTTCGAATACGGCATGGGTGACTATGCCTATTTCGATATCGAGACCATCCCGGATCAGTCAGCCAAGGCGCTCGAAAAGGCGCGCGAAAGCGTCAAGCATCCCGCCAGCCTGAAAAAGCAGGAAAGCATCGATCTCTGGTATGCGGAAAACGCCGAGCGTGCCGCTCATGAAATCCTTGCCAAGACCAGCTTCGACGGCGGGGCAGGGCATGTCTGCACGATCGGCTGGGCCATCAACGATGGTCACGTGCAGGTCGAACACGCCGAGGATGTGGGCGAGGAGCATGATATCATCGCGGCCTTCTTCAGGGGCCTGCCGCGATCCGGGGTCACTCTGGTCGGGCACAACGTGCTGGGCTTCGACATTCCGTTTCTGCTCAAGCGGGCGGTCGTGCTGGGCGTCGAACTGCCCCCGGCAAGCACCATGCCCCGAGATCCGAAGCCGTGGCATCCGAAGGTGTTCGACACGATGACATCGTGGGCCGGGGCCGGGCGCGGCGACATGATCAGCATGAACCGCCTCTGCGGCATTCTCGGCATCGTCGGAAAAGAGGATTTCGACGGGTCGATGGTCGCGGAGGCCTGGGCCAACGGCGAGCACGAGACCATCGCACGGTACTGCGATGATGACGTGCGCCGGACGCGGGCCATTCACCAGAAATTTCTAGCGGCCGGTTTTTGATCGGCAGGAGGTATCCAATGAACTTCATCACAGCAATCCCCGAAGGTCAGGCCATCGTTCACAGCCGGAGCGTCTACCGCCAGGTGCCGATCTACGAGCGCGGCGGGAAAATATACGCCAAGCACGGCGGCGGGTTTGTCCGCCTGTCTCAGGGCGGGGCAACCAGCGCGCCGAATGTTCGCTGGGCAGAGCTTGACACGCCGAACGGCACTTTCGAGGAAAAGGGCGGGTCGGTGTTCTATACGGCGGCCGAAGATCAGGCGCTGGAGGCGGCAGAATGATCTTCACCACCGAAACCAAGGCTTTCGCCGCGGCGGTCGCATCGGCCGCCAAGGTGATCCCGGCAAAGTCGCCGTGGCCGATCCTGACAAACCTCAAGATAGTCACAAACGACAACCGCGTGACACTGATCGGATCTGACAGCGACACCACGCTCGAAATCGACGTTCCGGCAGAGATTGAAACGGAGGGCGCGATCTGCGTGCCCTTCCAGCCCCTCGCCAGGTTCTGCGCGGCCGCCAAGTCGGACAAGATCAAGATCACGATCACCGACAAGGAGGCCAAGGCGCAGGCCGGGCGTAGCCGTATCGCGCTCAGCGTACAGCCGCTTGACGACTACCCGAATTACCGACCGCCCGAGGGTGATCCGGTCACGGTGGACGGGCCGACGCTCTGTCATGCCCTGCGCTTTTGCGTGGCCGCAACCGAGGAAGACGAGGCGCGATACAATATCGCCGGGCCGAACTTTTCCGAAGGCGATGGATTCATCGACGTATGGGGAACGGATGGGAAGTCCGCCCACCGAGCGCGGATCGCCGATCTGGACGGCATCGGTGGTGGGGGAACCCTGCCCATGTCCGCGGCGCATGCGGTCCTGGCCTTGGCCGACAAGGCCGAAACCATCGACTTCATGATCTGCGAGCGCGGGTGGCACCTCGTGGCCGAGGGCCGGCGCGTCTGGGGGAAGGTGGTCGAGAGCGTGTATCCGGACATGGATCGCGTGATCGGCCAGTTCAGCGACTGGCAGGATGTGGCGGCGATCACCCGCGACGACCTGACCGCGGCGGTGAGCATCGCGACCTGCGGGGCCGAGCAGGACAGCCAGAAATCCCGAAACCTCGTGATCAGGACATCCAAGGACAGCCCCGTCATCGTGCGTGGACACAAGGTTTCGACGGGTGTCCTGCACGCCGGGCGCGCGGAAACAGAGGCGACGGGCCTGTCCGATTTCCTTGGCGTGGTCAGCAGCAAGTACCTGACCGGCGCCACGGCTGGAATGAAGGCCGATGACTTTCTGATCGAAGGGTCGATGGATGGCGAGATTGCAAATGCCATTCGCGTTAAGCCCGCGCAGGCAAGCGCCACGCTCGACATGATGGCTCTGGTTATGGGCGTTCGGGCAAATCCGGGAGAACTGGCAGATGTTTGACCGGAAAGCATATCTCGACTTCATCGCCACCAAGGGGCATCAGGCGTCCAGCGTCGGATTCAAGGCAAAGAACCTGCCGGGACGTTTGTTCACGCATCAGGAACGGGCCACAGAGTATGCCCTGTCGAAAGGCCGGTCTGCGCTGTTCCTCGACACCGGACTCGGCAAGAGCGGATGCGAGGCCGTGTTCGCGCAGGAGTGCGCCCGGGAGACCGGCAAGCCGTCCCTGATCCTGACGCCGCTTGCCGTGGCCCGCCAGATGCAGCGCGAGTGCGCGGCATTCGGGGTGGAGGCCGAGATCACGCGCGAAGATGGCGATACGGACTGCTATGTGCAGATCGCCAACTATGAACGCCTGAAAAACCTCGACGTGTCGAAGTTCGGCGCGGTTGTTCTGGATGAATCCTCCATACTTAAGGCGTTTACTGGCAGCACCAAGCGCGCTCTAGTCGAGGCGTTCCGAGAGACGCCCTACCGGCTGGCCGCGACCGCCACCCCGGCCCCGAACGATCATATGGAGATCGGTCAGCATTCCGAATTTCTCGGGGTGATGGGCAGCATGGAAATGCTCTGCCGGTGGTTCATCAATGACACCACGACAGCATCGCAGGACTGGCGGCTGAAAGGCCACGCAACGCAAGCGTTCTGGGAGTGGGTGGCATCATGGGCGCGGGCCGCGTCTCTGCCGTCCGATCTTGGCGGCGACGACACCGGCTTTATTTTGCCAGCACTCAAGACCGAACTGCATGTCTGCGGCGTCGATCTGACCGATGGCGACTTCGATGGGTTGTTCCGTATCCCGTCTAACAGCGCGACCGACATTCACCGGGAAAAGGAGCAGACGCTTTCCGAGCGGGTCGCGCGTGCGGCTGATATCGCCAACGACCACGACGGGCATGTCGTGGTCTGGTGCGAGCGTGACGACGAAAGCGCGGCGCTAACCAAAGCCATTCCGGACGCCATCGAGGTCAAGGGCTCCATGCCGCTCGACAAGAAAGAGGCGGCGCTTGATGCCTTCTCGACGGGACAGGAACGGGTTCTCGTTTCCAAGCCCCGCCTCGCGGGGTTTGGACTGAACTGGCAGCACGCCCGCTGCCAGGTCTTCGCCAGCCTGTCGCACTCCTATGAGCGATACTACCAGGCCGTGCGCCGGTCATGGCGCTTCGGTCAGACCGAAGAAGTCACGGCGCACATCGTGATCGCGGAAACCGAACTTTCGATCTGGCGGAACGTGCAGCGCAAGAGCGCGGACCATGACCGCATGAAGGCCGCGATGGCAAAGGCCATGCGCGGCGCTCAAATGGAAAGTCGGAAGCGTGCCTATACCCGCGCGCCGTCCGTCGATCTTCCCGAATTCCTGAAAGGATCAGCATCATGAAACCAGACTACGAAGGCCTGAATTACGGCCTCTACAACGCCGATTGCATCGAGATCATGGCCGGTCTTCCGGATGGCATGATCGACTGTTCGATCTTTTCTCCGCCGTTCGCTGATCTGTTCGTATACAGCGACAGCGAGCGCGACATGGGAAATTGCGGCGGGTACGACGAATTTTTTGCCCATTACCGCTATTTCACCGAAACGCTCTACCGCGCGATGAAGCCGGGTCGCATGACCTGCGTCCACTGCACAGACCTGCCGGCGCGCAAAGGCAAGGATGGCTTTATCGGCCTGCACGACTTCTCAGGTGATCTGATCAGGGCGCATCAGGATGCGGGGTTCGTCTACCATGCTCGCGCGGTGATCTGGAAAGACCCGGTAGTCGAGATGCAGCGCACCAAGGCGCTCGGCCTGCTTTACAAGCAGTTGAGAAAGGACAGCAGCATGTCGCGCGTCGGGATGCCTGACTACATGTTGTTTTTCCGTAAGGATGAGCCGAACCCGGAGCCGATCCGGCATTTCTCCGACGACTTTGCCACGTACCCCAAGGATCGCGGCGGCGCGAAAGCCTGGGCCGATGATCATGACGTGACCGACCCTGACGTGATCGACGCCATGACCATCCCGATAGATCAATGGCAGGAACTCGCATCACCTGTATGGATGACGGTGCAACAAGGCAATGTTCTGAACCGGGAAGCGGCGCGGGCGGATCAGGATGAACGGCACATTTGCCCGCTCCAGCTAGACGTGATCGAGCGTTGCCTCACGCTCTACTCCAACCCCGGCGACCTTGTTCTGGACCCGTTCAACGGCATCGGCTCGACAGGCTTCAAGGCGCTCAAGATGGGCCGCAGGTATCTCGGGATCGAACTCAAACCGGAATATGCCGTGCAGGCTGCAAAGTTCCTGACCGAAGCCGAGGAAAGCGCAACCTCGATGCTGGAGGTGGGCTGATGAAGTGGTTTGTCGAAGAGCTTGGGACCACCGGATCGTGGCAACCGGCCTTGTATTCATTCTGCCCGGAAGTCGGAAAGAAC
>CAZOKA010000072.1:0-4069 GCA_964580265.1 uncultured Rhodobacterales bacterium
GCCCTGGTGCATTTCGCGCCAGCTCTGGTGGGGGCACCAAGTGCCGGTTTGGTATGGGCCACCGGCTGACGAAATCGAGTTCGACAATACAGGACGTCCGACCAAAGTTCCTTTTGGCTTGCGTGATGAGACACTTGCAAAATCGCAAACAGAAGATGGCCGTGTCGATGAGTACACACCCATTTTCACTGGGCTGGAGCGTTTGCGCGCGGCCGACAACAGTGAAGACGCATGTATAAAATACCAAGAGTATTTGACCGAGCAATGTAACGCTGAATTCTTTAGCGGTTGGAGGGTAGTTGAGGTCACCAACGCCGCAGAGGCTCAACAAGTCTATCAACGCTCGCTAAGCATAGCGCTTGGACCGAATGACAGCGATGAGTTGTTGTTCCCAATTTACCGAGACCCCGACGTCCTCGACACGTGGTTCTCCTCCGGCCTGTGGCCCATCGGCACGCTGGGATGGCCCGAGGACACCGAGGCGCTGCGCAAGTATTTCCCAACCGATGTGCTGATCACCGGGTTCGACATCATCTTCTTCTGGGTCGCCCGGATGATGATGATGCAATACGCGGTGATGGGGCAGAAGCCGTTTCACACCGTCTATGTCCACGCCCTCGTCCGCGACGAGAAGGGCAAGAAGATGTCCAAATCGCTGGGCAACGTGCTGGACCCGCTGGACCTGATCGACGAATACGGCGCCGACGCGGTGCGCTTCACCCTCACCGCGATGGCCGCCATGGGCCGCGACCTGAAACTGTCCAAAGACCGCATCGCCGGCTACCGCAATTTCGGCACCAAGCTGTGGAACGCCGCCCGCTTTGCCGAGATGAACGGCGCCATTTCCGCACCGACGCAATACCGACAAATTCCCGACGCGACACAGACGGTCAATAAATGGATCATCGGCGAGGTCGGCCGCATCCGCGAGGACGTGGATACGGCCCTGTCCGCCTACCGCTTCAACGACGCGGCCAATGCACTATACGCCTTCGTATGGGGCAAGGTCTGCGATTGGTATGTCGAGTTTTCCAAGCCCCTCCTGATGGATGGCAGCGCCGAGGAACAGGCCGAAACCCGTGCGACGATGGCCTGGGTTCTGGACCAATGCCTGATCCTGCTGCACCCGATCATGCCCTTCGTCACCGAAGAGCTGTGGCAGGCCACCCCCAACCGCGAAACGATGCTGGTCCATGCCGATTGGCCCGACTATGGCGCCGATCTGGTCAATCCCGAGGCCGACCGCGAAATGAACTGGGTGATCTCGGTGATCGAAGGAGTCCGCTCGGCAAGGGCGCAGATGCATGTGCCTGCGGGGCTGAAAATCCCCATGCTGGTCAGTGACTTGGACGCCGCCGGCCGCGCCGCGTGGGACCGCAACGAAGCGCTGATCATGAAACTGGCCCGCATCGATAGCCTGACCGAATCCGCCGATTTTCCCAAGGGCACCGTGACCGTCCCCGTTGAGGGCGCCACTTTCGGCCTGCCGTTGGCCGACATCATCGACGTGGACGAGGAAAAGGCGCGACTGGAAAAGGCGCTGGCCAAGCTGGAAAAGGAACTCTCGGGCCTGCGCGGACGGTTGAACAATCCCAAGTTCGCCCAAAGCGCCCCCGCCGAGGTGGTCGAGGAAACCCGCGAAAACCTGGCTGCCCGCGAAGAGGAAGAGGCCCGCATCAACGCCGCCCTCGCCCGCCTCGCCGAACTGGGATAAGGATATTCGGCGGGGCGCATCGCTCCCCGCCGAGCGTCTATTTCTCCGTCAATTTCAACTCGATACGCCGGTTCTGCGCCCGCGCCTCTTCGGTGTCTGCGGTGTTGACCGGCTGATACTCCCCAAAGCCATTCGCACTCAGACGCGCGGGCGGCATGTTCAACTCGTCCACCATGTAGCGCACCACCGACAACGCCCGTGCCTGGCTGAGTTCCCAGTTATCGTCGAAATCCGCCGAATCCGCCAACGGCACGTCGTCGGTATGCCCGTCCACCCGGATCACCCAATCGATGCCTTCCGGAATCTCATCCGAGATGCGCCGAACGATATTCGCGACCTTGGCGATCTCGGCCTCCCCGTCGCCCGACAGGTCCGCCTTGCCCGGCGCAAACAGCACTTCAGACGAGAACACGAACCGATCGCCCTCGATACGCACGCCTTCCTGGCCGCCAAGGATCTCGCGCAGGCGCCCGAAAAACTCGCTGCGGTACTTCTCAAGATCCTCTTTCTCAGCCTCCAACCGCTTGCGCTCGGCCTCTTCCAGCTCGCGGCGCTTGCGCTCTTCCGCCGCCGCGCGCGCCAGGGCCGCGTTCAGGTCCGAGCCGAGCGATTGCAACTGCACCTGCGCGGCGGCCTCGCGTTCCTTGTAGTCGTCCAGCAACGCCTGAAGCGAACCCAACTGCTGGCGCAGCGCCGCCAACTGCTGGTTCAGCAGCGCCTGCTCGCGCTGCGCCTTTGCCGAAATCTCTTCTTCGCGGGCCAGTTCGCGCCGCGCCTGGGCCAATAGCGCGGCCTGCCGTTCCGCCTCGCTCAGACGCTCCTTCGCGGCCTTCTCGGCTGCCAATCGCGCCGCCAGCGCCTCGGCCAACGCGTCCTGTGCGCTCTGCGCCTTGTTCTCCAACTCTTGCTGGGCGCGCGTGGCGCGCTCCTCGGCGGCACTCTGCGCCGCTTTCGCCTCTTGCGCCTGCTGCTCGGCTTGGCGGCGCGCCTCCACCGCCGCAGCCAGCGCCGCTTGCGCATCCTCGATCCGCCCCTCCAGCGTCAACTTGGCCGCCAATGCTTCTGCCAGACGCTTCTCCAGCGATCCGGTCTCGCTCTGCATCTGCGCTTGCAGGCTTTCGACCTGACCGCGCGCTTGCGCCAACTGTTCCTGCAACGCCTCCCGGTCACCCTGAGCCTTCTCCAACTGCTGCTCAAGGCTGCCAACCTGCTTGCTGCGCTGCGCCAATTCCGCTTCCGACTCGCTCAGCCGCGTTTGCAGGTCGCTAATTTCATCCTCTCCCGCCTCGGCTCGTGCCAACGCCTGCGCCAATGCCGCCTCAAGCGACGACAACTGACTTTCTGCCTCTGTCCGGCGCTGTGCGCTCTGTTCCAGATCCTCGCGCACGGTGCCCAGTTCGGCCTGTGTCTGCTCCTGTGCAATCAGCGCCGCTGCCAGCTTGGCGGTCAAATCCTCGCTGGCGGCTTCTGCCGCCGCAAGCAGGGTCAGCGTTTCCTCGGCCTTTCTGCGCTGCTCCTCCAGGGTCATGGTCATCGCGGTCAGTTCAGCATCCGCATCCTTTAGCTTTTCACGCAGGCGTTCGGCCGCGGCAGCCTCCGCCAATCGCGCCGCCTCTTCCTCGCTCAACTCCTGCTCAAGGGTGCTCACCTGCGCGCTCAGATCATCTTGCGCCGCCTTGGCCTCAACATTGCGCCGACGCAGATCGGCAACCAATGCCTGCAACGCCTCTCGCCGTGCGGCGGCAAGACGGGCCGCTTCGGTCTTCGCATCTATCTCGTCACGCAACCGCGACAAAGCCAGGTTCATCGCCTCCTGCTCGCTGATCAGGCGCGTGCGCTCGTCTTGCAGGCGCGCCGCCTCGGCCTGCGCCTGATCACGTTCGCCGCGTAACGCCTCGATGCGCTCACGCGCCGTATCCCGTTCCCCGATCAGGGCGGCGACCTGCGCTTCGAAACTGGTGATCTGGCTTTGCGCCTGCTCCAAGGCATCGGCTTGCGCATCCCGTTCAGCACGTAATGACGCGATCAACGATGCCTGCTCTTCGACGCGATCCCGTTCCTCGCGCAACGTCGCATTCAACTCGCCCACACGCGTCGTCAGCTCGTCGTTGCGCCGCTGCGACAGGCCAAGCGCCTGCGAAAGCGCTGCCACTTCGGCCGATAGCGCATCAAGCTGCGTATCCTGCCCCGCGATCGTTTCGCGCAGCACGCTTTGCACCACCATGAAAATGGTCAGCACGAACATCAGAACCAGAAGCAGCCCCGTCATCGCGTCCACGAAACCGGGCCAGATCGAGGCCTGGAACCGCTGCCCGGTGCGCCGCGACAGGGACATGCCTCACTCCTCCTGTCCGG
>CAZOKA010000072.1:4169-9381 GCA_964580265.1 uncultured Rhodobacterales bacterium
AGCTGGCGCAGGCCGTCCATCTGCTCGGCCATGGTATCAAGGACATGCGCCACCACGTCCTGATCACCGCCGCCCTCGCCCTCACCAGTGGAAAAGCCGACCCGCGTGATCGACGACAGCCACTCCTCCAGTTCGCGGTAGAACCGGTTCTGCCCATGCCCTGCGAACAGCTCCAGCAGCCCCACCACCAGCGATCCCGCCAAGCCCAGCAAGGACGATCCGAACGCCACGCCCATGCCCGACAATTGCTGATCAAGCCCGGTCATCAGCCGCCCGAATACCTCGACCCCTGCCTCGCCCTCTTTCGGGGCCAGGCCGCGGATCGTATCCACCAGCGCCGGCACCGTTGTGGCCAAGCCATAGAACGTCCCTAAAAGTCCAAGGAAAATCAACAGGTTGACGATATACCGAGTAATCTCGCGCGCTTCGTCGATCCGTGTCGCCACGGAATCCAAGATCGACCGGGTCGAAGTCGCCGCGATCTGCATCCTGCGGCCCCGCGTGCGCAGCAATGCCGCCAACGGCGCCAGGAGTTGGGGGGCCCGCGCCTCCTGGAAATCATCACGTTCGCCCGCAAACCCCTCGATCCAGCGCACCGATGTGAACAGTTGCGCCACCTGCCAGAAACAGGCCAGAACGCCCAGCACGAAAACGAACAGGATAAAGCCATTCAGGTAGGGATTAGCCTCGAATACCGGCAACACCCGCGGCAGCGCCAGCGTCACCACCCCCGCTGTCAACACCAGCACCATGAGCATGAGCATGATCTGGCGAACGGGTTGCGAAAAATGCGGCTCGACCTCGCGGTCCGGCTGGTCCATGCGGACAGCTCCTGACACTGGTTTTTGTTGTCGCAACCTTACGGGTTTCACCGCCTCAAGCCAAGGAATTATCCCAATATTCCCCGCACGCGGGCCGCCAGCCAATCAAGGTCATCATCCTCGATTCCCAACTCGCGCAAATGGGCGGCGGTGTTGAACAGATACTCGGCATTCGGGCCCATTCCACCCTCTGCGCGCGCAATGATCCGCGCCTGTTCTTCCAGCGGCAGAGCACCGCAATACTGCACATGATCGGGGTCAACGACAAAGGTCACCGCCTCAACTTGGCGACCGTCACGAAGATCGACCCTCAGGCGCGTCTCGAAATAGGCCGAAGACACCAGTTCACGCTCGCGCAGATAGGCCAGCGTTTCGTCCTCGCGGCCCCTGGCCACCGCAAGCGCCTGACCGTGGCACTGCGCCCCGGTTGCCTGGTCCAACGCCAGAACCAGCCCCGGCTGCTCATCCGTTCCGCGATGGTGAATCGAGCGCATGCAGAAACTGCGGTGATACTCCGGCAACACCGCCAGTGCGCTTTCCGCCACCTCGAAACCGGGTTTCCACAATAGCGACCCGTATCCGAATACCCACATCGTCATCTTGCTGGCCCTCCGCTTCGCGCCCCTGTAAACACGAACCGCGAGGCGCGTAAAAGGGGGCAGCGCATGAAACGTCTGTTGATCCTGATAGCACTGGCCGCAGGCCTGTGGTCGGGGTATTGGGTATGGGGCGCACAGGCCTTGAAATCCGATATCGCCGATTGGTTCGACGCCCGCAGGGCCGATGGCTGGGTGGCCGATTACGCCACCCTGTCGGTTGCCGGGTTTCCCAACCGTCTCGATGCAACGCTCGATGCGCCATCCTTGGCCGATCCGGGCACCGGCTGGGCCTGGCAGGCGCCGTTCTTCCAGGTTCTGCGGCTCAGTTATGACGCCAACCACAGGATTGCCGTGTGGCCTGGCCGCCAGATGGTTTCAACCCCTCACACCAAGTATGACCTGACCAGCGCCGACATGCGCGCCAGCATCATCACCGACGGCGCCGACGCGGCGCTTGAGCGGGCCACCCTGGTTGCCGATACCGTCCTCGTTACCCGCCACGGCGCCAAGGACGGCACCGCGATGACCGCGCTCAACCTCGCGATCAAGGCCCAGCCGGACAGTCCCGCCACCTATCGCGTATCACTCAGCGCAGACGATCTCGCGCCGCCGGCACACACGCGCCAACGCGTCGCGCCGCAACAGGCTCTGCCGCAGCGCTTTGACGCGCTGACCGCGGATTTGACCGTTACCCTGACCCGGCCGCTGGACCGGCGCACACTGGAACAGGATCGCCCACAACCCACGCGGATCGACATCGCCAAGGCACGCGCGCAATGGGGCGACATGATCCTCGAAGCCGCCGGAACCCTGCGCCTCGATGACCAAGGCCGCGCCGATGGCCGCATCACCCTGCGGGCACGTAACTGGCGCGACATCCTGCGCGCCTCTGCCCGCGCGGGCGCAATGCCCGATGTCGTCACAGACCAGATCGAAAACGCGCTCAGTCTGCTCACTGCTATGGCCGGAAACCCGCGCATGCTGGATATTCCGTTGGAGTTCAGCGGCGGGCGCGTCTATGTCGGCCCGGTTCCGGTGGGCACCGCGCCGCGCCTTCGCCTACCCTGATCGCGCACAGCATTTCAGGCGTTGTCGGGCTCCGCGTCACGGGCCACGCGCCCGAAATCTGGCGCGTCTGTATCCTGTCCCGCCTCGATGATTCCGCGCCTGATCTCGCGCGTGCGGGTGAAATAGTCATGCAGGTGTGCCCCGTCTCCGGTCCGAATCGCGCGTTGCAGCGCAAACAGCTCCTCGGTGAACCGGCCCAGGATTTCCAGCGTCGCATCCTTGTTGGTCAGGAAAACATCCCGCCACATGGTCGGATCACTCGCGGCAATCCGCGTGAAATCGCGGAAACCCGCGGCGGAATACTTGATCACTTCGCTATCGGTGACCCGGCCCAGATCATCGGCCACGCCAACCATCGTATAGGCAATCAAGTGCGGCGCATGGCTGGTGACGGCCAGCACCAGGTCATGATGATCCGCCTCCATCGTATCGACATTCGCGCCCAGCCCCTCCCAAAAGGCCCTGAGCCGCGCGACCGCCTCCGCGTCGGTGCCATCATCGGGCACCAGCAGGCACCAGCGGTTGTCAAAAAGCCCCGCAAACCCCGATTCCGGTCCCGAATGCTCGGTTCCCGCCAGCGGGTGCGCGGGGATGAAATGCACACCCTGCGGCACATGCGGGCCAACCGCGTCTATCACCGCGCGCTTGACCGATCCGACATCACTCAGCGTGGCACCGGGGCGCAGCATCGGCGCAATTTCGGCGGCGACGGCCCCCATGGCCCCCACCGGCACGCACAGCACAACCAGGTCGGCGCCTTCGGCGGCCTCCGCCGCGCTAACATATACGCGGTCACACAACCCGATCCGCCGCGCGGTGTCACGGGTGGCCGCAGTGCGGGCATAGCCTGTCACCTCGCCCGCGATGCCCGACCGCTTGATCGCCCAGAACATCGAACTGGCGATCAGCCCCAAACCGATCAGCGCAACACGCTCATAGACCCGGCTCATCGCGCGCCTCCCTTGAACTGCCCCACGGCATGTGCCACCCGGCGGCAACTGGCCTCGTCCCCCACGGTGATCCGCAGGCAATTGGGCAGGTTGTAGCCCCCCACACGCCGCACGATCAGGCCTTGCGACTTGAGGTATTCATCGCAAGCCTCGGCCTCTTTCGCGTCGGCAAAGCGCGCCAGGATGAAGTTCGCCATCGACACGTCCGACGGCACTCCATGCTCAGCCAGCGCGCCAGCCAGCCAAACGCGCAGCCGTGCGTTATCAACGCGGCACTTCTCCGCCCAGACACGATCGCGCACGGCAGCCTCGGCCGTGGCCAACGCCGCAGTGGACAGGTTGAACGGCCCGCGCACGCGGTTCAGCACATCGATGATCCCCTTCGGCCCATAGCCCCAACCCACACGCAAGCCGCCAAGGCCATAGAGCTTGGAAAAGGTGCGGGTCATCACGACGTTCTCGCGCGCATCCACCAACGCCGCACCGCCGTCATAGTGATCCACGTATTCGGCATAGGCCCCGTCCAGCACCAGGATGGCTTGCTTGGGCAGCCCCTCGGCCAGCCGGGCAACCTCCTGCGTGCCGATCATGGTGCCGGTCGGGTTGTTGGGGTTGGCAATGAACACCAGCTTGGTGCGCTTGGTGCAGGCCGCCAGGATCGCATCCACATCGGTCACACGATCCTGTTCGGGCACTTCGACAGGCTTGGCGCCCGACGCCAGCGCGCTGATCCGGTACATGGCGAAACCGTGCTCGGTATGGATCACCTCGTCCCCCCGCCCGGCATAGGATTGACACAGGAAATGAATGATCTCGTCACTACCCACGCCGCAAATGATACGCTCGGCGTCCAGCCCATGCACATCGGCGATCGCCCCACGCAGGGCGGCATGGTCGGTGGACGGATAGCGATGCAATTCGAACGCCGTGCGGCGAAACGCCTCGATCGCGGCTTCGCTGGGTCCGAACGGGTTCTCGTTCGAACTGAGCTTGACCGCGTCGCGCACGCCATCAATGCTGGCCTGCCCCCCCTGGTAAAGGGCAATATCCAATATGCCGGGACGGGGGGTGATCTTTGACATGTCGCATCTCCTCAGTGGGTGTCTTAGCTGGCCACCTGACGCATGGAAAGGGGCAACCGCCATGCGCCGAATTCAACCGCCGCGCGTTGCCTTTGAGCCATCCCCAAGCAAAGACCCCGCCGCATGTCTGCGACGGGGCCCCAATATCACGAGTTGTCGCGTCAGCGTCAGTTCTTGGCGTAGAATTCGACGACGAGGTTCGGTTCCATCATCACCGGATAGGGCACATCGCCCAGATGCGGCGTGCGCACGAATGTCGCCGTCAGCTTGGAGTTGTCCACGTCAAGGTAATCCGGCACATCGCGCTCGGGCAGTTGCGTGGCTTCCAGGATCGCGGCCATCTGCTTGGACTTCTCGCGCACCTCGATCACGTCACCCTCTTTCACACGGTAGGAGGGGATGTTCACGCGCTTGCCATTGACCAGGACATGACCGTGGTTGACGAACTGGCGCGCGGCGAAAACGGTCGGTACGAACTTGGCGCGGTAAACAACCGCGTCCAGGCGGCGCTCCAACAGGCCGATCAGGTTTTCACCGGTATCGCCCGAGACACGCTCGGCCTCGGCGTAGATGCGGCGAAACTGCTTTTCAGTCAAATCGCCATAATAGCCCTTGAGCTTCTGCTTCGCGCGCAACTGCGTGCCGAAGTCCGACAGCTTCTGCTTGCGGCGCTGGCCGTGCTGACCGGGGCC
>CAZOKA010000073.1:0-9286 GCA_964580265.1 uncultured Rhodobacterales bacterium
CGGCGCTACGCGCCTTGATTCCGCGCATTGGTGCCAAGCATCGAAGGGCCGCAACAGGCCATCACCGGCCAACCACACCGGGAACGTCGTTCCTGGTGGCGAACCCCGGCTCGGAAACGGCGGCACAGAGCATTGGGTTGCAATGACGGGCGCACTGAATTGGCCGTGAGACGTCAGGAAACTGATCGTAAGCAAGTATCGCGGGCGCGCGCCCCGCCCTTTTCCACTTAGCCGGAAACAACTGCGGGACTGGACAGATCGCCATCAATCGCGCGCGGGCGATCGCGGCGCGATCCGGGCGCGCAGCTCATCCACCAACTCGGCGTGCGGCCTGTCTGCCGCGATCGCCAGACGCCGCAGGCCGAAATGCACCTGCGCCATTTCCTGGTAGTAGGAGGTAAAGGCGTAATTGACCGTCGCCCCCGCAACAGCCCCCAGCACCGGCACCGTTTGCGCCGCCAGTTTCTGGCCCAGCACGGTGGCCAGGCGCGGCGCCACCCGCGCGATCAGGGTCTGCACCGTGGCCCCGCGCAGCGCCAGCCGCGTGGACAGGAACGCCAGATCGGCACCATCGTCGCGCGCGGTCAGCGGCCCGGCGGCGCCGAACACCTCAAGGCAATCGAAACGCACGCTTTCGGCGCCGGGATCAAAGCCGTTTTCGGCGGCGACATCCTGTATAGCGCGCAGCAGTAGCGTCGTCGTCATCGGCAGTTCGATCATCGCGCCGGGCAACCCGCCTGCCCCGCCAAACCCGCCAAGCGCCGTCGCCATCGCGGTCTTGGCCCAGGCGGGATGATCACCGAACCAGCCGCGGCTGGAATGCGCCGCCCCCATGGCCTGTTCCAATGCACGGCGTGTAAAACCATTCAGACCGCCGCGCAAATCGTCCGGCAACCGCTCAAGAAGTGTCTCGGCCCGCGTGCCAAGCTGTGTCAGCAAGCGCATCGCCGCCCCGTCCGCATCGCGGTACCGCCGCGCCAACGCGGTCAGCTCGGCCTCGAGATCGGGCGCCGTCATCGTCACGGGGGGCAGGATTTCGGTCATCGTCCATTCATCCGGTTCATGATTGACAGCTTTGGCATCAATCCGCCGCTGTCAAGGCTCGGCGCGGGTGACGGCCCCGTGCACCCCGTCCCATCCCCCCGGGACCAACGCCCGGCCAAGGATCCGCTCGGGGTTGGTCGGAGGTGGCATTTCGACCCCTTCCAGACGGTCAAAGCCGAAGCGCCCATAATAGGGCGCATCGCCCACCAGCAGCACCCGCTGCCACCCGGCATCCGCCGCCCGGTGAAGGCTGTCGCGGATCATCCACGCGCCCAGCCCCTCGCCCTGCCGGGTCGGATGCACCGCCACCGGGCCCAGCAACAAGGCGGGATATTCCCCCACCCGCACGGGCCAGTACCGGATCGCGCCGCCCAACACGCCATCATCATCCCGCGCCACAAGGCACAGCCCCGCCACCGGCGCGACGCCATCGCGCAGCCGGTAGGATGACAACGCTTCGCGCCCGGGCGCGAAACACAGGTCAAACAGGGCCTCAACCTCCCACCAGTCGGCCTCGGTTTCCTCTTGCAGCTGCATTACCTGCGACACGCCTTTGCAAAATTCGGGTGGCACCGCGCCTAGCACGCGGCGGGGGCATGGGCAACGCGAACCGCATCGTGCGCGCGCCGCCCTGTTGCGCCCTGCCCGGATCGCAAATCACGCAATTGCCCGGCAGAATTCGCCGCGGCGAGGCTGGTTTTTCACGCCCGCTCAGGCTAGATGCGCCGCAAAGGAGTACGCGCATGTTCTATCAGCCCAAGGATGGCCACGGCCTTCCGCACAATCCCTTCAACGCCATCGTCACGCCGCGCCCGATCGGCTGGATCTCAAGCAGGGGCGCGGACGGGCACGACAATTTGGCGCCCTATTCGTTCTTCAACGCGGTCGCCTACACCCCGCCGCAAGTGATGTTCGCCTCGACCGGGATCAAACCCGACCGCGATGGCACCAAGGATTCCGTCGCCAACATCCGCGAAACCGGCGTGTTCTGCTGCAACATCGTCGGCTACGAGATGCGCCACCAGATGAATGCCTCCTCGGCGTCTCTACCCGGCGATGTTGACGAATTCGCCCATGCCGGCCTGGAAAAGATCGCGTGCGAAACGATCCCATGCGCCCGCGTCGCTGGAACGCCCGCTGCCCTGGAATGCCGGATGACGCAGATCGTGCAGATCGAAGGAGAGAGCAACTTCGTCGTGTTCGGCGAGGTCACGGGCGTGCACATGCGCGACGACTGCCTGCGCGACGGCTTGTTCGACATCACCCGCTATCGCCCCCTGTCACGATTGGGGTATCGCGATTACACGGTGATCGACCATCTGTTCACCCTGTCGCGCCCGGACGACTGATACCGCATGAAGGCTTGGGGCTTGTGCACCGGGTCGCTTTGGCAGACAAATCAAGCAATGCATGGAAACAACGGAGATGTCGGCATGGGCACCAGTATCGGGGTTATCGGCGGCTCGGGCCTATATGAGATCGAAGGCCTGGAAGGCGCCGAATGGGTCACCGTCAGCAGCCCCTGGGGCGCACCGTCCGACCAGATCCTGACCGGGCGGATGGACGGCGTCGATATGGCCTTTCTGCCCCGCCACGGGCGCGGGCATGTGCATTCTCCATCCACCGTTCCCTACCGTGCCAATATTGACGTGCTCAAACGGCTGGGTGTGACCGACGTCATCAGCATCAGCGCCTGCGGCTCCTTCCGCGAGGACATGGCGCCGGGCGAATTCGTGATCGTCGATCAGTTCATCGACCGAACCACCGCGCGCGACAGCAGCTTCTTCGGCACCGGCTGCGTCGGCCATGTCAGCATGGCGCACCCCACCTGCAAACGCCTTTCGACGGCCTGCCGCGATGCCGCGCGCGATGCCGGGATCACCGTGCACGAGGCGGGCACATACCTCGCCATGGAGGGGCCGCAATTCTCATCGCTGGCGGAATCGCGCATGTACCGCGAGGTTTGGGGGGCTGACGTGATCGGCATGACGGGCATGCCCGAGGCCAAACTCGCCCGCGAGGCCGAGCTTTGCTATGCGTCCGTCGCCATGATTACCGACTACGATAGCTGGCACCCCGATCACGGCGAGGTGGATATCAGTCAAATCATCGCGACGCTCAAGGGGAACGCCGACAAGGGGCGCGCCCTGGTGTCACGCCTCCCCGCCCTTCTGGGCGAGGCGCGCGATCCCTGCCCGCATGGCTGCGATCGGGCATTGGAATTCGCGCTACTGACCGCTCCCGACGCGCGCGACCCCACCATCGTGAGCAAGCTTGACGCGGTGGCCGGCCGCGTCTTGTGATCCGCTCATCGCGAGGCATCACGATCGCACAAACCCGCGCGATTGGCGCGCTGGCTGGCTGGACTTGAGGCATGCGGCGCGGCATCACCGATGCATGAGTGATTTTCTCGCCCGCATCACGGACCAAGCTTGGCGCACCGACATGGGCCGCCGGTTCGAGGCGTTCACCGAGGAAGCCTTTCACGTCATCCGCTGGAGCCTCATGGTCGGGTTGGCGCGGTACCTGTCGTTCCATGCGCCGGGATGGCAGTTCACGCTGATCCACTGGGCACTGTCGGCGCTACTGTTTGGCTACATCGCCTCGCGGTTGCTGCTGCGCCCCGAGATCGCGATTTTTCGCGAGACGGACACTCTCTGGCGCAAGCTGCTTCAATCCGCAATCAACTTCCTGATTTGCATTGGCGCCTTCCTGATCCTGATGTGGGGGATCAACGCGCTGGCCGAAGGCGTGGCGCAATACCGCTTCGGCGCCATGGGGCAATAACTTGCAGCCTCGCGCGCTCTGGCTTATGCGAAGCGCCAAGGCGCACCATTCGTGAAAGAGGGCCAGGATGAGCAGCAAGACCGTTCGCGACTACATTCGCACCATCGTCGATTTCCCGCATGAGGGGATCATGTTTCGCGACGTGACCACCCTGTTTGCCGATCCGCGCGGGTTTCGCATGGCTGTTGACCAGATGTTGCACCCCTATGCCGGCCAACGCATCGACAAGGTGGTCGGCCTTGAGGCGCGCGGCTTCATCCTGGGCGGCGCCGTCGCGCACCAACTCGGCACCGGGTTTGTCCCGATCCGCAAGAAGGGCAAACTGCCCGGCGCCGTCATCAGCGAGGAATACACCCTGGAATACGGCGAAGCGGTGATCGAGGTGCACGATGACGCCATCGCACCGGGCGAAACCGTCCTGGTCGTCGATGATCTGCTGGCCACCGGGGGCACTGCGCAGGCCGGCATCCGCCTGATTGAACGCCTCGGCGGCGAGATTGTCGGCTGCGCCTTCATCATCGACCTGCCCGATTTGGGCGGGCGCGCCAAGCTCGAATCCATGGGAATGGACGTGCACACGCTTTGCGCGTTCGAGGGGGACTAGGCGCCGCGCCCCCCGTCCCGCCGCAGAACCGCGCCGGGATTCATGATGCCGCGCGGGTCCAGAGCTGCCTTCAGATCCCGCATCAGGTCCAGCTTGACCGGATCGCCATACCGCTCCAGGTCGCCCACCTTCAGGCGCCCGATGCCATGCTCGGCACTGACCGATCCGCCCATCTCGTGCACCAGGTCGTGCACCGTGCGCTTGATCCTGTCCCGTTCGGCAACATGATCTGCCCGGCTACGCCCCGGCATGGGGAACACGTTGTAGTGCAGATTCCCGTCCCCCAGGTGACCAAAGCAATTGATGCGGAATTCGCCAAGCGCCGCGATGGCTGGCCCGCCCCGGGCGATGAAGTCGGGGATCGCCCCCAGGGGCAACGAGATATCGTGGCTTGAGACGGCACCGACACGCCGGTTCGCCTCGGGAATCTGCTCGCGCAGCTCCCAGAAATCATGGCGCTGCGCCTCGCTTTGCGCGATCAGCCCGTCATCGACAAGACCAGCCTCCAGCGCCTGCGCGAACAAGGTCTCCAGCGCCTCGGCCGGATCGAGGCCGCGCGCCAGCCCTACGTCGATCAACACCGTCCATTCCGGGTTCTCGGCAAAAGGGCGCCGGATATCGGGCAAGGCCTCGGCCAGGAAATCAAGACCCTGCCGGTGCATCAGCTCGAACGCGGTGATACCCTCGGCCATGTGCGCCTTGGCCATGCTCAGCAGGCGCAGCGCCGCGTCGGGTCCGGCCACCACCATCAGGGCCGTGCCCTCGCCCGCCGGGCGCGGAAACATCTTTAGACTGGCGGCGGTGATCACGCCCAATGTCCCCTCGGACCCGATATAAAGATCGCGCAGGTCATAGCCGGTATTGTCCTTGCGCAGCCGCGACAGCCCGTTCCAGATGCGCCCGTCTGGCAGAACCACCTCCAGGCCCAGGCACAGATCCCGCGCGTTGCCATAGCGCAGCACGTTCACCCCGCCCGCGTTGGTGGCCAGGTTGCCGCCGATCCGCGCCGATCCCTTGGCGGCGATACTCAGGGGAAACAGGCGCTCATGCGCGGCGGCGGCATCGTGGATGTCCGACAGGATCGCGCCCGCCTCGACCTCCATCACGTTTTCCTCGGGCCAGATCCCGCGCACGGCTTGCATCCGCTCCAACGACATGAGCAGGGGCGCCGGGCCATCGGGCGATACCTGTCCGCCGACAAGGCCGGTGCCGCCACCATAGGGGACCACGGGAACCCGTGCCGCATGCGCATGGCGCAACACGGTTGCCACCTCGCCGCTGTTGGCCGGGGTTGCAACGATACCGGCCCGCCCGGACCATCGCGCTCGCGGCTCTTCCAGGTCGCGTGCCGCGGCCGGGCGCAGGGCCGAGGCGGGCAACTCGGCGCCAAGCGCCTCGACAAAGGCTGGGGTGACAGAATTCAACGACATGCACAGCACTTATCACGCCAGCCCCGCAGGTCCAGCCGCATCAAGGCGCCTCATCGCAGATACCTTGGGCGCAGCACATGGATCGTCGGGCGCGCGGGCAGATCGCGCAGTGACAGGCTCAGCGTGTCGGCGCCATCGTCCCGGACCTCGAAGTCATCGCTCATCCCGTCGATAAACGCGCGCAGCGTGCCATCCCTGAACCAGTGCATCGGGATCACCACCGACGAGCGCAACCGACGCAATACCGACATCATACCGACAAGATCCAACGTCATGCTCCCATCCACCGGCGCCATCACCACGTCAAGCCGGCCAAGCGCCGCAAACTGGGCATCGTCTGGCACATGGTGCAAGTGCCCCAAATGCCCGACGCACAGACCGGCAACCTCGAACACGAAGATGGAATTGCCATACTTTTCCACCCCGCCACCAAAACTGCGGATATCGGTCGGCACGTTGCGGATCAGCATATCCGCGACCTCCAGGTGATGATCGGCTGCCTCGCCGGGCATGTCCGACCACCCCTTCAGAACATGCTCGATCGCCGGATCGGGATGCGCGGTGAAATGCGTGGAATGGGCGTGGTTCATCGTGACGACATCGGGGATAAAATCCACGTTGCCGATGAACCCGGTGAAATCTGTCACCACTGATGCCCCCGCCGGACTCTGGATCAGGAACGACGCATGCGCCAGGTACCGGATGCGAACCGAATTATCGGGAACCGGGCCGTGAAAACTGGTCTTGTGGATATAGGACACCCCCGGCGCGGCGTCGGCTATGGCGATGCAGTGGCTGGGTCGGCGCTCTTGCGCGGTTGCGACCCCAGCCAGAAAAACGAAACACAGAACAAGACGGATCATGCGCGCACCTCCCTTTGCAGGAAAATGATAGCACGGCACCCGAAAATATCAGCCCCGGAAGGTCTCAGCCCGCCTCGGTGCGCCCGCGCCGATCGGGTCGCAACGCCGCATAAAGCACATGCGTCCGCCAGCGCCCGTCGATTTGCAGATAGCTTTGCGCAACGCCCTCGTACTTGAACCCGCACCGCTCCAGCACCCCGCGCGAGGCGACGTTCTCGGGCAGGCAGGCCGCCTCGACCCGGCTCAGGTCAAGCCGATGAAAGGCATGATGCACGACCGCCTCGATCGCCTCGCACATGTAGCCCTGCCGCGCATAGGGTTGCCCAATCCAGTAGCCCAGCGTTCCAGCCTGCGACGGGCCGCGCCGGATGTTGTCCAGCGTGATCGCCCCGATCAACGTGCTGTCGCTGCGACGGATCAGGAAAAGCGGCATCGCCGTGCCCACCGCAACAGACCGGCTGGCCCAGTAGACGCGGTTGGAAAACGCCTTGCGCGTCAGGTGATCACTGGCCCAGCTCGGCTCCCACGGGGTCAGGAAACTGGCGCTTTCGCGTCGCAGGTTGCTCCAGTGCACGAAATCGGAATGCAACGGGGTGCGCAAGGTCATGCGCTCGGTTTCGATGCGCATCTTGCGCCGCATCCGCAGCATCAGGCCGCGCGCCTGTCTTGGATTGTCTGTTGCCCCGGCGCGCCGCTTACCGGACCATAAAGCGCCAGTGCCGTCCGCGCCTCGGCCACCATGTGCCCGGCCATCTCGCGCACGTCCGCAACGCTCACGGCATCGATCTCGGCGACGACCTCCTCGGGCGGCGGGATGCGTCCCCGAATTTGCAGCATCCGGGCCAGCCGTTCCGCCCGGTTGGACGGGCTTTCCAGCCCCATCAGCAACCCAGCCTTGAGCTGCGCACGGGCGCGCGCCAGTTCGGCCTCGCTCATGTCATCCGCTGCGCGCTTCATCTCGTCCAGCGTAAGCCCCACCAACTCGCCGATCTGGTCCCCGGACGTGCCGGCATAAATCGTCATCATGCCCGTGTCGGAAAACGCCCCCGCCTGCGCGAAGATGGTATAGCACAGCCCGCGCCGCTCACGGATTTCCTGGAACAGGCGGCTGGACATACCGCCCCCCAGGGCCGCCGCATAAACCTGCGCCGTGTGGATCGCCGGGTCGGTGATCCTCGGACCCTCGAAGGCAAGTGCGAAATGCGCCTGCTCAAGTTGCTTTTCCACCCGCAGATCGCCTCCCTCGAAGCAAGCCGCCTCCAGCGGTGGCACATCGGCGGGTATCATCGCCCCGAACATATCCTCGGCCAACCTGACCAACTCGTCATGATCAACGGCGCCCGCAGCCGAAAGGATCATGTTGCCGGGGCTGTAGTGGCGTTTCACGAACCCCTCCATGTCCCCGCGCCCAAAGCGGCGCACGGCCTCGGAAGGGCCAAGGATCGGGCGACCAAGCGGCTGCCCCGGATAGGCACGCTCCTGCAACCAGTCGAAGATGATGTCGTCGGGCGTGTCGGCGGCCTGCCCGATTTCCTGCAAGATCACGCCGCGCTCCAACTCGATCTCGCGCGCGTCGAACACGGAATTGAGCACGATATCCCCGATCACGTCCAGCGCCAGCGGCACGTCCGCGCCCAACACGCGCGCATAATACGCCGTCGCCTCGCGCGAGGTGTAGGCGTTCATATAGCCGCCCACATCCTCGATCGCCTCGGCGATCTGCACGGCGCTGCGCCGCGCCGTGCCCTTGAACGCCATGTGTTCAAGGAAATGCGCGATGCCGTTCTCCTCGGCCCGTTCATGCCGCCCGCCCGACAGCACCCAAACACCGATGGCCGCCGATTCCAGCCCCGGCATCCGTTCGGTCACGATGCGGAACCCGTTGGACAGGGTATCAATTCTGACAGTCACTTTGCGATACGCTCCCGGATCAGGGTCTCAATAGCAGGCAGGTCATTGTCAACACGGCTGATCCGTTCGGGCAAATCGAACAGATCGGCCATGCGCGGCGGCAGTTCGGGGCGCTGGCCCATGGCCTCCTCGACGGCATCGGGGAACTTGGCCGGATGCGCCGTGGCCAGCGTGATCATCGGCGTTGCCGGATCGCGCAGCCGCGTCGCCACGTCCACCCCCACGGCGGAATGCGGGCATAACACCTCGCCCGTCTCGGCATAGGTGCGCCCGATCGCCTGGCGGGTCTCATTCTCGGAAACGCTGGCGCTGTCAAATACCTCGCGCAGCGCCTCCAGCGCCCCCTGGCTCACCGTGAACCCACCCTGTTTCAGCTCGTCCATACTCTGCGCCACGGCGGCGCCATCCTGCCCGTAGGCATAAAACAGCGCCCTCTCGAAGTTCGAGCTGACCTGGATATCCATCGACGGGCTGATCGACGGGATCACGCCATCGGGCCGATACTCGCCAGTCGACAGGCACCGGTGCAGGATATCGTTCTGGTTCGTCGCCACCACTAACCGATCAATGGGCAGCCCCATGTACCGCGCGATATAGCCGGCGAAGATGTCGCCGAAATTGCCGGTCGGCACGGTAAAGCTGACCTT
>CAZOKA010000074.1:0-9258 GCA_964580265.1 uncultured Rhodobacterales bacterium
GGATCATCCGCAGGTTCAACTCCTCGACGCCACATGGGTAGGCCGAGGTCGAGTGGGCGATGCCGAGGCGCTCGGTGCCGAGACGGTCGACTGCGGCGTGGATCTCGTCCATGGTCGACATCCCGGTCGAGATGAGGAGCGGCTTGCCGGTCGCCCCCATCGCCTCGAGCAGGTCGAGGTCGGTCAGCGACGCCGAGGCGGCCTTGTAGAGCGGCGGGTCGAAGTCCTCGATGAACTCGACCGACGGCTCGTCCCAGCAGGAGGCGAACCAGTGGATACCCCGGTCGCGGCAGTGGGCGTCGATGGCGGCATAGTCGTCACGGTCGAACTCCACCCGGTGCCGGTAGTCGATGTAGGTCATCCGGCCCCACGGGGTGTCGCGTTCCTTCTCCCACTGGTCGCGCGGGGTGCAGATCTCGGGGGTGCGCTTCTGGAACTTCACCGCATCGGCACCGGCGAAGACCGCCCCGTCGATCAGCTTCTTGGCGATCCCGAGGTCCCCGTTGTGGTTGATGCCGATCTCGGCGATCACGTACACGGGCTGGCCGTCGCCGATCATCCGGTCCGCGGCCTGCAAGGTGGCACTCATGTCCGTTCCTCCACTCGTTCGTAACGATTCTCCGTCCGGCCGAGCCCGGTCAGCACCAGTTCGGCAAACTCCCTGAAGGCCCCGTGGCCGCCGGGGGCGGCGCAGACGTGGTCCGCCACCTCCCGGGCCTGGGGCAATGCGTCGGCGGGCGCCCCGGCGAGGCCCACCGCCGCCATGGCGGGCACGTCGTTCACGTCGTCGCCCAGGTAGGCGATCTCGGCTCGCTCGACCCCGAGGCGCCGGCAGAGGTCGTCGACCATGCCGAGCTTGTCGCGCACGCCGAGGTGCAACTCGGTGATGCGGAGCTTCGCCGCCCGGGCGGCGAGGGCGGGCGACTGCTCGCCCGAGACGATGCCGACGACGACGCCGGCGTCGCGCAGCCGTTCCACACCCATGCCGTCCCGGATCGAGAAGCGCTTCATGAGCTCCCCATCGGGCCCGACGTACACCCCGCCATCGGTCAGGACCCCGTCGCAGTCGGTCAGGACGACCTTGATCATGCGCGGCTCCCGTTCCGGGAGTCGGTATCGGGTATCGAGTATCGGGTTCCGCGCGAGCGGGTAGCCGTACTCGGTACTCGGTACTCGGTACTCGGTACTGATCTCACCATGCGGTCCATCCTCCGTCGACGACCAGGTTGGCGCCGGTCATGTAGGCGCTGGCGTCCGAGGCGAGGAAGACGAGGGCTCCGCGGTAGTCGTCCGGCGACGCCATCCGGCCCAGCATCGTGCGGTCGGCGTAGTTGGCCACGAACCAGTCGTCCTGGTCGTTGCGAACCCCGCCCGGGCTCAGCGTGTTGACCCGCACCCCGCGATCGCCCCAGTGGGCGGCGAGGAACCGGGTGAAGTTCACGACGGCGCCCTTCGTGGCCGGGTAGGCGGGGGACTTCCACATGCTGCGGCTGCCGTCGGGGGCGACGTAGAGGCGCTGGTCGGGGCCGACGAGACCGTAGGTGGAGGCGACGTTGACGATGGACCCAACACCCCGCTCGGCCATCGGCGACCCCAGCACCTGGCAGGCGAGGAACACCCCGGTGACATTGACGTCGAGCGAGCGCTGCCACGCCGCGAGGGGGTAGTGCTCGAAACGGGTCAACTCGGCGGCCTGCTCCGGGCGCTCGAACATGTCGTTGATGGCGGCGTTGTTGACCAACACGTCGATCCGGTCGAACCGGCCCAGGATCGAGTCGCGGGCGGCGGCCAGCGAGTCCGGGTCGGTGACGTCCATCGCCACCCCCATCCCGTCGACCACGTCCGCCACCTCGTCGGCGGCGCTTGCGTCGACGTCGGCCGCCACCACCGTCGCTCCGGCATCGGCCAGGGCCGAGCAGTGCCGGCGTCCGAGCAGTCCGCCCGCCCCGGTGACGACGGCCACCCGCCCGGTGAGGTCGAACTCGCTCAACGGGCGGGCTCCTTGGGCTTGGTGTGGAAGCCGGTCGCCGCTCGGAACACCGGCTCGATCGGGTCCCCACGCAGGTGGATTGCCGGGTCGGAGGACTCGAGGGCCACGGCGAGCGCCGCCAGCGCCCGATCCCAGGCCCCGAGCGTGTAGTCGACGTCGTCGTCGGTGTGGGCCCAACACATCGTGTGGAAGCCGGTCCAGAGGATGCCGTCGCGGATGAGCTCCTGTTGGACGAGGCTCTTCTGCACGAGCGGGTCGGCGTCCCCGGCGAAGGTGACGAGCGTGCGGGCCCCATGTCCCTTGCAGGCGGTGACGTCGGCCAGCCCGTGGCGGGCCGCCAGGGCGTTGTAGCCGTCCCGCAGGCGACCGCCGAGGCGCTCGAGGTGCTCGTGGACCGGTTCGTCGCGCATGACCTCGAGGGTCGCCTTCGTCCCGGCGAGGGCCAGGGCCTCCCCGCCGAACGTCGAGTAGAAGAAGACGGTCCCGTCCAACACCCGCATGATCTCCCGGGGCCCGACGAGGGCCGAGATCGGCACGCCGTTGCCCATCCCCTTGGAGACGGTGGCGAGGTCCGGGATGACGCCGAAGTACTCCTGGGCGCCACCGAGCGCCCAGCGGAACCCGGTCCAGATCTCGTCCATGACGAAGAGGGCGCCGTGGCGGTGGGCGATCTCCTTGACGCCCTCCAGGAAGCCGGGATCGGGCCAGTCGAAGGTCATCGGCTCCATGATCACGGCAGCGGTCTCGTCGTCGATGGCCGCCTCGAGGCTGGCGAGGTCGTTGTAGGCGAACGTGGAGATGAGTTCCTGGACGGCGGTGGGGACGCCGGCCTTCGGCGGCAGCGTGCCGATGTACCAGTCGTGCCAGCCGTGGTAGCCGCAGGAGACCACCTTGTCGCGACCGGTGTAGGCCCGCGCCAGTCGAACCGCTGCCGAGGTCGCCTCGGCACCGCTCTTGCCGAACCGGACCATCTCGGCGGCGGGTACCAGCTCCGCCACGAGCTCGGAGACCTCCACCTCGAGGGGGTGCATGAGGCTGAACGTGATGCCGTCGTCGAGCTGGCGGCGGATGGCCTCGTCGACCGCCGGATGTCGGTAGCCGAGGCTGACCGGGCCAACCCCCATGTGGTAGTCGAGGTACTCGTTCCCGTCGACGTCCCACACCCGGGCGCCGTCGCCGCGCACGAGGTACTTGGGGGCGACGCCGCGCACGAACTGGGTGGGACCCTTGGCGAGGACCTGGGTGACGGGGGGTTGGACCCCGACGGCCCGGGCGTACCACTCGTCGGAGCGGGTGATGTCGGGGTCGGTCGGGTTGGGTCCCACGGTGTTGGGCATCAGGCCTCCTCGAGGCGGTGTCGGATGCGGTCGGCGAGCTGGTCGGGGGTGAACCCGGCATGCTCGAGCACCCGGTCGAGGGTGCCGGGTCGGAACCAGGTGGGCAAACCGATCGGGAGCACGTCGGCGGTTCGTCGCTCCTCCAGGAGCACGGTCGCCAGGATCGCCGCCAGGCCGGTGTGGAGGAAGTGGTCCTCCACCGTGACCACCAGCGGCAGGTCGCAGGCCGCCAGCACGGCTTCGCGGTCGAGCGGGGCGATCGTGCGGAGGTTCACCACTCGGGCGCCGATGCCGTGGCCGGCGAGCCGGTCGGCCGCCTCGACCGCCAGCCCGACGCAGAACCCGTAGCTCAGGATCGCCACGTCGTCGCCCTCTCGCAGGGTCTCGGCGCTGCCGAGCGCGAACGGCTCCGTGTGGGCGATCCGGCCCGGGAACCCGATGAAGCGGATGTACCAGGGTCGGGGGTCGGCGATCACGGCCGGCAGTCCCTCGAGGAGCTCGTCCTCGTCGGCGGGGGCGAAGATGCCCATGTCGGGGATCCCCCACATGAGGGCGATGTCCTCGATGGCCTGGTGGGTGGGCCCGTTGCCGTCGGAGAGGAAGCCCGGGACGGCTCCGACGAGCTTCACGGGCAGGGCGGGGATGCCGACGTCGGTGCGGATGAACTCGAAGGCCCGCAGCGTGAGGAACGTCGAGAGGGCGTGGACGATCGGGACCCGTCCCCGCAGGGCCAGCCCGGCGGCGGCACCGATCATCGTCTGCTCGGCGATGCCCACGTCGATGAAGCGATCGCCGACGTGATCGGGGAGGGCCCGCAGGGCGGCCCGGTTCTCGGCGGTCATGACCACGATGCGCTCGTCGTCGTCCATGAGTGTGGCGAGCAGCTGCTCGTACGGCTGCATCAGCGCACCACCAGCGTGTCGGAGGTGAGGTCGGCGGGACCCTCGCCGTGGAGTTCCGCGAGCAGCGCCTCGACCTCCTCGTGGGTGAAGTTCACGAACCAGCGGTCGGCCCGTTCCGCGATCGAGGGGAGGCCCTTGCCGCGGATGGTGTCGGCGATGACCACGCTCGGGCCGCCGGTCTGGAACGGCAGTTCGGCGAAGACCTCGGCAAGGGCGTCGAAGTCGTGGCCGTCGACGCGTCGGGTGACCGCCCCGAAGGCGGCGAACTTGTCCTCGAGCGGTTCGAGGGGCACGAGATCCTCGGTGCGGAGATTGGCCTGGAACGCGTTGCGATCGACCACCACGACGAGGTTGTCGAGCCGGTGGGCCGCGGCCACCAACAGGGCCTCCCAGTTGCTCCCCTCGTTCAATTCGCCGTCGCCGGTGACCACGAACACCCGCCGGTCCTCCCCCCGCAGCCGGGCGTCGAGGGCGGCGCCGATCGAGACGGGGAGGAGGTGGCCCAGGCTGCCGGAGTGGAACTCGACGCCGGGGATGGCCCGGTTCGGGTGCCAATAGAGGTGGTCGGCGGGGTCGAGGTGGTTGGCGAGCCGCGCGACGGGCAGCCAGCCGAGCTCGGCAAAGGTGCCGTAGAGGGCGGGGACGTCATGGCCCTTGGAGAGGAAGAGCAGGTCGCGGGCCGGGTCGTCGGGTCCCTCGATGCGGAGGACCTCGCCGTACAGGTGGACGAGGAGGTCGGCGCACGACAGGGAGGCGCCGATGAAGCAGCCGCCGTCGGTGCTCATCCCGATGATGTGCTCCCGCACCGCGAGGGCGGTCGCCTCGAGCTCGGATCGGCGGTCGGGGGCGAGGGTCACGATGCTCCTCCGTCGTCGGGGTGGAGGCGGGTGGCGCCGGCATCCACGGTGGTCAACTCGTCGAGATGGTGGCGGTACCAGTTGACGCCCGCCAATCCGGCGTTCAACGCGGCGATGTCGGGCCGGTCGTCGAGCAGCCCCAGGACCTCGGCCACACCCCAGGCTGGGTCGTGGCCGAGCGCCTCGTAGACGGCGGTGACGAAGGCGAGATCCTCGGGGTAGTCGATCGTCCAGCGGTGGGTCATGGAGAGGTCTCGTCCATCGGGCATCGCGACGTTGTGACAGCGGAAGCGCTCGGGCCGCTCCCAGATGAACGGCGTCGTGTGTTCCCGCTCGAACGCTCGGTCGGCCTCGCGCCCGGCGGCCTCCAGCACCGTCATGGGCATGACCTCGGTGTCGTGGCCGTCGGGCCACGTCGCCGGGTGGAGGTTGGAGACGTAGTCCCAGCGTCCCGGCTCGGCCAGGAACTCGCCGAGGACGAGGTCGACGACGGCCGCGTCGATGAGGGGGCAATCGGAGGGGATCTTCACGACGGCCTCGGCGTCGTGGGCACGGGCCGCGACGAGGTGGCGGTCCAACAGGTCGTCGCGGCTGCCTCGCACGGCTGGGACGCCGACGTCGTCGGCCACCTGGCAGATCGGATCGTCGGCCGGCTCGGTGGTGGTGGCGACGACGACGGTGCCGACGTGGTCGGCGGCGAGGACCCGCTCCAACTGCAGGGCGAGGAGTGGCCGGCCGAGGACGGGCGCCAGGACCTTACCCGGCAGCCGCGTGGAGGTCGTTCGCGCCTGAACGACAGTCACTACACGCACACACATCCACCAGTCGTCGGCGGTCGGCGAGGCTGCGCCGCTGCAGCAGGTGGCGGGTGACACCCGCCATGCGGGCTGCCGAGGTGCCCCCGTTCTGCATCGGCATGAGCCGCCGCAGTTCGTCCATGTCGAAGTAGGAGTGGCACTCCTTGCCGAGCGCCATCCCCGTGTAGACCACCGTCGAGTACTGGGTCACGAGCGCGTCGCAGCGGGCGATCATCTCGTTGATGTCCCCGTCGGTGAAGACCAGGGCGTCGGGCGCCACTGCGCGGATCTCCCGGATCGCCCGGGCCGGCTTCTCGTTGGGATGGAGCTTGAACACGAGCGGACGGCCATCGGCGATGCGGACGGCCTCCCGGAGGAACCGACGGCGCCGATCGATCTTGAAGGTCTCCCGGGCGTCGGAGGTGGCGACGAGGACGAACCCGGAGTGGGGAAAGGCGCTCCGGTCGATGCCGGCGGCGAGGTCATCCCAGTGCGGCAGTCCGGTCACGACGATCTTCTCGGCGGGGATGCCCTTGCCGACGAAGTGCTCCTGGTACCCCTCGGAGGCGGCGCAGAGGTAGTCGTAGGCGTGGGACATGCCGAAGGAGGCGGTGGACGCCAGGTAGCGGGGCAGCCGGAACGTGCGGACCAGGTGGTACATGGCGTTCTCGGGGTCGGTCATCCCCTCTTGGAGCAACACCAGCGGCTTGCGGCGGATGTTCTTCTGCACGACGAGGTCCGACCCGGTGACCACGACGTCGTAGTTGTTGCGGCACCCGCCCTCGTCGACCGCGAGACCATGGTCCGCCAGGTAGGTGAGGCTGGCCTCGCGGAAGGCGCCGCCGAGGGCGGTCCACTCGAGGAGACTGGCCCGGTCGAGCGCCCCGACGAAGCCGGCGTCCATGTAGAACGGCGAGAACCACGCGTCGACCTCGCCCTCGAGCTCGCGGGCCACCGCGTGGGCGATCTTGGTCTGGTTGAGGGCGCCCCCGATGAAGAGGACCTTCGGTCGTGTCACCGTTGCTCCGGCCTGGTCGTGCAGTTGGACGCCGCTCGACGTCCGGTGGTTACTCACACGCTTGTGATTCGCCCGGGACGGTATCGCCGCCGAGTGACCGAACGGTAACAAGGTTCCAACCCCTCGGCGGCCCTTCCGGTGTCGGGCCGGGTGGCGCGTAGCGTTCGGGCATGGACCAGGTACGACTGTCGGTGTCCGGGGCCCGCGCCGATCTCACCCTTGCCCGGCCGGGCCGTCACAACGCCATCACTCCGGTGATGCTCGCCGAGGTGGCCCAAGCCTGCGGGCAGGTTGCCGAGGCCGGCTGCGACGTGGTCGTGGTGTGGGGGGAGGGATCGGACTTCTCCGTGGGCTACGACCTCGATGCCTTCGAGGGCGAGGGCGCCGCCGACGGTGCCCGTCTGGGCGGGGAGGCGGTCGACGCCCTGGTGGACCTCGAGGCGGTCACGGTGGCCGCCGTCCAGGGCTGGGCGGTCGGCGGCGGGGCGGCGCTGGCAGCTGCCTGTGATCTCCGGGTGGGGGAGCCCGGGACGACGATCCGCATCCCCGAGGTGCCGCTCGGCATCCCCCTGGGCTGGGGGGCGGTACCCATGCTCGTCGCCGACCTCGGGCCGTCGATCACCAAGGATCTCGTCATGACCGGTCGGGACATGGACGCCGACGAGGCGCTCGCCCGGGGCTTCCTCGCCCGCTTGGCGCCCGAGGATGCCCTCGAGGCCGGGGTGGAGGCGCTCGTCGGCCAGTTGCTGGCCACGGCACCCGGACCGTTGCGATCGACGAAGCAGCAGGTGGCCGCAGCCGCCGACATCGCCCGCACGGGACCCGAGGATGCCGCACGCCTGCGGGAGGCGGTGTCGGACCCGAGCTTCCGCAACGTCTTCGAGCGGTACGTCGAGCGAGTGCGGGGGTCTCGATGACGGCGGTGCTCGCCACGTATCGGGCACTGCCGGGTCGGGGCGACGAGGTGGCCGAACTGCTGGGGGAGTACCAACGGCACGTGCGGATGGAGCCGGGATGTCGGTACTTCGGGGCGGCCCGGGACCCCGAGGACCCGCACCGGTTCGTGCTCTTCGAGCAGTACCACTCCCGGGCGGCGTTGGACGAGCACCAGGCATCGACCCATTTCCGGGAGATCGCCGTCGAGCGAATACGCCCGCTGCTGGCGGAGCGGACGGTGGAGGTGCTGGAGCCCGTTTAGGGGCTCTCGGGCGTGGGGTCGGGCTCCAGGCGCATGACGGTGTCGTCCGCCCAGGTCACCGACCCGGTGAACCCGGGGAAGTTGGTGATCCAGTCGTGCTCGAACGTCACCCGCACGCCGATCCAGTCCCGGACGTCGCCGTCGTTGTCACGGCTGGCTTCCGGCCAACCGTTGGCCGTCCGCACCCATGAGCCGCAGACGAGGATGGCCGGGTCGTCGTCGGAGGTGGCGGGTCGGTATCGCTGGGCGGCGCCGAAGGTGCCCGAAGCGTCCGACTCAAAGATGGCCACCTCGGTGACGCGGCCATTGAGCTGTCGGATCGCCCCGGCCGTCGACTCGAGGGCGATGCAGTCGGCCCCGGATTCGTCCCCGGCCTGCGACGCGACCCTGACCCCGGCTCGGGAACCAGAGGCGACCCCGAGCCAGTCCTTGAAGGCGAAGCCCCACTCGGCTGCTCCGATCACGAGCAGGATCAGGAAGCCCGCCACGACGGCGAACTCCACCAGCGCAGCACCTCCTTCGTCCCGGTGGGCACGTCTCATGGGTTCAACCTGATCGGATTGCCGGCGATCCTGGCCGCCCAGGTGGTGCGGTCGGTGGGGTTCGACATGTTGTCGATGTCGACTCGCCACCAGCAGCCGGTGCCGGATTCGGTGCACGTGTAGTCGTCGGCGAGCGGGATCTCGAGGTAGAGCCAGTGGGCGTTGAAGCGCCGATTGCCCACGTCGAATCGGCACGGGTCGACGAGGGCGCCTCCCGAGCCCGACGCTTCGGACGGCTTGGATGACGTCCATCGGCAGGCGACCGACGTGTTGCCCGGACCCTTGATCTCGAGCGTCATGGTGTTCGATTCGCCGATGTCGAAGATGTCGACCTCGAAGGTCTTGCCGGCGTGGACCGGCGTCACCTCGGCAAGCCACGGCTGCGGATTGCCGTCCTCGTTGTTGATGTGGATCGACATGTCGAGGAGGCCGAAGAGCTTGGCCGGCTCGTAGCCGGCCCCGGACCCCGAGGTGGTGGCGCGGATGGCGAACTTCGAGGAGCCCTCGTACAGGGGAGCGGGCAGCTGGAGCACATAGAGCCCTGGCGCCGGGTCCGAGATGGAGCAGAGGTTCACCCAGCTCATGAATCCGCCTCCGGGCCCGGTGGCCCCGAAGTA
>CAZOKA010000075.1:0-9217 GCA_964580265.1 uncultured Rhodobacterales bacterium
CATTCATTCTGCATGTTAACCTTCGCCGTCAATGGTTAATGAATTGTTAACATAACTTTACCATGTGTCGAGTGTCGCCCGATACTCACGGATTCCAACTCCCCAAAAATAGTGAGGGCTGGCAAGCCAAGTCATTGATATAAAATCTCGATGGTCGCAAACACAAAAGTCCGCGACATCGTTAACGATTCGCGGACCTCTGATTGCTCGTGTTGAATGTTCTATGTGGTGCGAGATTGCCCCACCTCTATGACATCTTCGACGGTCCGCAACCCCGTCACCGGAGCCTGAACAAGCACAGCCATGTTGCCGGGTTTGTGTTCATTGCGCAGCATCTTCATGTGGGCTTTCGGGATCTCGGACCACGGGAACACTTCGGACATACAGGGATCAATGCGGCGCTCGACCATTAACTTGTTGGCTCCCGAAGCCTGCTTCAGATGTGCGAAGTGACTCCCCTGAAGGCGCTTCTGATGCATCCACATATACCGCACGTCAAAAGTGCAGTTAAAGCCGCTTGTTCCTGCGCAGATCACGACCATTCCGCCTTTCTTGCAAACCAACGTCGACACGGGGAAAGTCGCCTCTCCTGGATGCTCGAAAACGATATCAACGTTATTCCCCTTGCCGGTGATATCCCAGATCGCCTTGCCAAATTTGCGGGCCTCTTTGAACCACTCGGCATACTCCGGCGTGTTGACTGTCGGGAGCTGCCCCCAGCAGTTGAAATCCTTGCGGTTGATAACCCCCTTCGCACCAAGGCTCATGACAAATTCGCGCTTATCCTCGTCACTTATGACGCCAATCGCGTTGCCACCCGCCGCGTTGATCAACTGGATAGCAAAGGAACCAAGCCCACCTGACGCGCCCCAGACCAGAACGTTCTGCCCTGGCTTCAACTCATGCGGGTGATGACCGAACAGCATTCGGTACGCCGTCGCCAACGTCAGGGTATAGCAGGCCGATTCTTCCCACGTCAGATGTTTGGGCCGCGGCAGAAGCTGCTGCGCCTGAACGCGGGTGAATTGCGCAAACGAGCCATCATGTGTCTCATAGCCCCATATACGCTGCGAAGGGCTGAACATGGGGTCGCCACCATTGCACTCTTCATCATCACCGTCATCCTGATTGCAATGGATTACCACCTCGTCGCCGACTTTCCAGCGCGTAACCTTGTCCCCAACCTTCCACACGATGCCTGATGCATCGGAACCGGCAATGTGATAGGGTTGCTTGTGGCCGTCGAACGGGCTGATTGGAACCCCCAAGCCAGCCCATACGCCATTGTAGTTAACGCCCGCAGCCATGACCAGAACAAGTACTTCGTGGCTGTCGATTTCCCAAGTATCAACCACTTCGACCTGGAAACTCTTGTCTGGTTCGCCATGGCGTTCACGGCGAATGGCCCATGCATACATCTGCTTGGGCACATAACCCAACGGTGGCATCTCTCCGACCTCGTAAAGATCCTTTTCCGGCGCATCGTATGGAGCGATCCCGGTGTCGTTATCCAGAGCCATTCCAGCCTCCATGTTCATTAACTTGCCGCGACGCAGAATCGCGGTTTCCAGCATCGGGATACTGATCGATGCGAAACAATGCAATCACAATTCATAGTTTTTTGAAATTTTATAACCTCGCGAGCGCAGCATTTCACGGGGTAGATGACTAGCTCATCAAGTGTTCAACAGATGAGGCGTAGAACGATAACAGGGGCATTTCGTCCTTATGCACGCAAAGGCGTCCCTCGTCTTCGGAAACAACCCCCCGCACACTCAGCCCCTTGACCCCGCGGCCAACCACCTCTTCGACGTTATCACAGGGGCACTGACCATTCGGTAACACTGAAAGATATTGCGCAATCTCAGCCTTGAGTCCCGCGCGCGACATTTCACCATCCGCACGCCAAAGCGCCAACGCGACCAATGGCACCGGCAAGGCGGGCACGTTTCCTTTGATCCGGCACATCAACTCTTCGGCGAGATCGTTCACATCGCCACCGAACCCGCGCAAGGACAAAGGTGTACCAAAATTGACACTGGCAGTACCAAAGCGGTGATAGCGCCCCCGCATCCGCAGCCATAGCGCGCGAGCAATGAAACGAAACACAACGGAAATCCGCGCGCGAAACCGGCGCTCACCAGCCAGTCCCGCATCGACCAGGATTCGATCCTCAAGAACTCTGTCGTAATTCAACGAGACCGGAACGAAGACAACGTCACGTGCTGACGTATCATGCCCCTCGACAATATACTTGAGAATACCCAGACGCGGTTTCTGCACCTGCCCCGACAAGCTGAGTCCACCTTCGGGGAACACGGCCTGCGTGACGCCGCCATCCGTCGCCATGCGAACGTAGCGCGCCAAGACCCTGCGATACAGCTCGTCACGAGATTTGCGGCGGATAAAATATGCCCCCATGGCCCTGATCAATCGGCTAAGCGGCCATATCCGCGCCCACTCACCAACCGCATAGCTGAGCGCTGATCGTTCCGCCGCAAGGTAGGTGACAAGCACATAATCCATGTTGCTGCGGTGGTTGATCACAAAGATAAGGGTGTCGTCGCGGTCGATCCGTTTCAGCGCGGCCTCGTCATGCGGGCCAAGATGGACGTGATACAGCGCACGGCTGAGCCATCGGGCCGCGCGAATGGCAAAGCCAAAATACAGGCTGGCACTGAAGGACGGAACAATTTCACGCGCATACGCGCGGGCATGCTCGAATGCCACGTTTTCGGGGATGCCCTGATCCTTGGCATGCGCCGCTATCGCCCTTGACACCTCCGGATCATAAATCAGACGCTGGATCATGTCGTGACGACGCGCCAGCTTGAACGGCTGAATTGGTCGCTCCAGCCGTTGGTTCAGACGCGCAACCGCCTTTTCCATTCGGCGCCGAAAAAACCACCTGACCGACGGAAACAGGAAGTGTGACGCAAAGGTGACCGCTGCGAAAAGCACGATCAGCACCAGTGCCCAAAGAGGAATCTCAACGGTCGTGCCCATGAAGCTACCATGGACCGGCCGGAACGCCGCGTAAATCACCCCATGCCGCGCCGCAGCGAATTGACGTCAGCATAAAATTCCGGTTATCTGCGCCTCAACGCAATAAAATTGCCATCTCGATTCACCGGAGGCCGAAATGACCGACACCCCCAAAGACAAGCCATGGCTGTTTCGGACCTATGCCGGGCATTCAACGGCGCAGGCGTCGAACGCGCTCTACCGCTCAAACCTGTCGCGCGGGCAAACCGGCCTGTCCGTGGCTTTCGACCTGCCCACGCAAACCGGATACGATAGCGACCATGTGCTGGCCAAGGGCGAGGTCGGCAAGGTCGGCGTGCCGGTCAGTCACATCGGCGATATGGAAACCCTGTTCGACGAGATCCCGCTTGATCAGATGAACACGTCGATGACAATCAACGCCACGGCGCCATGGCTTCTGTCGCTCTACATCGCCGTGGCTGAGAAGCAAGGTGCCGATGTCACCAAGTTACAAGGCACGGTGCAGAATGACCTGATCAAGGAATACCTGTCACGGGGCACCTATATCTGCCCGCCCAAGCCCTCGCTCAAGATGATCGCCGACGTGGCCGAATACTGCTATTCGAACGTGCCGAAATGGAACCCGATGAACGTGTGTTCCTACCACCTGCAAGAGGCCGGCGCGACCCCCGAGCAGGAATTGTCATTCGCCCTGGCCACCGCGACGGCGGTTCTGGACGAACTGAAACCGCGCGTGCCCGAGGCGGACTTCCCCGCGATGGTGGGGCGCATCAGCTTTTTCGTGAATGCCGGCATTCGGTTCGTAACGGAAATGTGCAAGATGCGGGCCTTCGTCGATCTGTGGGACGAAATCTGCCGCGAGCGGTACGGTGTCGACAATCCCAAATTCCGACGCTTTCGCTATGGTGTACAGGTCAATTCGCTCGGCCTGACCGAGCAGCAGCCTGAAAACAACGTCTACCGCATCCTGCTGGAAATGCTGGCGGTGACGTTGTCAAAGAACGCGCGCGCGCGCGCCGTCCAATTGCCCGCCTGGAACGAAGCGCTCGGCCTTCCCCGCCCGTGGGATCAACAATGGTCGCTCCGCATGCAGCAAATCATGGCCTACGAGACGGACCTTCTTGAGTATGACGACCTGTTTGACGGCAACCCGGCAGTCAATGCCAAGGTCGAGGCACTCAAGGACGGTGCCCGCCATGAATTGGCCACACTGGACAGCATGGGAGGCGCTGTAAATTCGATCGAGTACATGAAATCGCGCCTTGTGGAAAGCAACGCGGATCGCCTGAACCGGATTGAACGAAACGAAACCATTGTCGTGGGTGTCAATCAATGGACCGAGGCCGAGCCCAGCCCCCTGATGAGCGAGGACGGCGGGATCATGACCGTCGATCCACAAGTCGAAGCGGATCAGATCGCCCGGTTGAACGACTGGCGCGAGAAACGCGACGATGACGCGGTCCAAAGCGCGCTGGAGGAGCTGCGCAAGGCGGCGCGCGAGGGCAAGAATATCATGCCCCCCTCGATCAAAGCGGCCAAGGCCGGGGTCACAACCGGCGAGTGGGCGGCCGAAATGCGTGCCGTTCATGGAGAATACCGTGGCCCGACAGGCGTATCGCCCAACCCTTCGAACCGCACCGAAGGGTTGGAGACCCTGCGCGACGCCGTTGATGCGGTCAGCAACCGCCTGGGCCGGCGATTGAATTTCCTGGTCGGCAAACCCGGGCTGGATGGGCACTCGAACGGCGCCGAGCAAATCGCCAGCCGCGCCCGCGATTGTGGCATGGATATCGCCTACGAGGGTATCCGCCTGACACCAGAGGAGATCGTCAACGCCGCGCGGGACAATGGCGCGCACGTCATCGGCCTGTCGATCCTTTCCGGTAGTCATATGCCCCTCATGGAGGAACTGATGCGCCGCCTCAATGCGGCGGGGCTAAGCGGTATCCCCGTGATCGTTGGCGGCATCATCCCCGATGAAGACGCCGATCGGCTACGCGACATGGGCGTCGCGCGCGTCTACACGCCCAAGGATTTCGAGCTGAACACGATCATGATGGACATCGTGACGCTGGCCGATCCATCCGCGGTCGCCGCTCAGTAGTATGGTCGCAGGCGGGGTGATCATCCCCGCCTGCGACCCACGCTGTCTTGTGAATCCCGGGCTTATTCCTTCAGCGTCTTGATCTCGTCCATGATCTTCTGATTCAGGGCCTGATCGGCCTGCGCCAGCTCAACAATCGAGGTGTACTCGTCCACGGTCATGCCTTCCGTGGTATCCACCGCCTCAACAATCGCGGCGTTTGCTTCGTTCACCAACTCCTGTTTTGCTTCCTCACTTTGTTCGGCTTCGATCTTGGGCGCATAGTCTTTGCGCACCGTATCCACGGCGACCAAGGCTTCGACGAACGCGCTCACCTTGGCATCCGTTACATCACCCGCCTCCATCGTCGGTTGCGCGGCCTGCTGTGAATCCTGCGCCAAGACGGCAACAGGCATGGACAAGGCAAGGGCGATCGCCGTCGTGGTGGCGGCAAGTTTGGTTTTCAGAGTCAATTGTATCTCCCGTTTTGATATGTGCCGCGCGGAATCGCGCGCTGGCTGAGCCCAAAATGGCCGTGGACCAGGTCTCTCGCAACCAACCCAGCGGAAAAATGCCGGTGCCCATTTTCTTCACAAAGCGTGGCCTTGGAAAAGGGCTGGCCTCCAACTTCAAAACAGGCCAACCTCCCGCGTAGCCGAATATGAAAAAGGTTCAGGAATGTCGCTTCAAATTCATCCCATCACGCCAGCGGATCGCGCTGAGTGGCAAGACCTGTGGTCAGCGTACCTGGCCTTTTACGAAACAACGCTACCTGACGCCGTATTCGACACCACCTTTCAGCGGCTTTGTTCGTCTGATTTTCCACGGCAAAACGGCTATCTCGCCAAGCAAGACGGACGGGCCGTAGGTCTGGTTCATTACATCTGGCATCCTCACAACTGGAAAATCGAAGACGTCTGTTACCTGCAGGATCTGTTTGCGGCCCCGTCGGTGCGCGGCGGCGGGATTGGCCGCGCCCTGATCGAGGCAGTCTATGCCGCCGCAGATGCCAATGGAACGCCGTCAGTCTACTGGATGACACAGGATTTCAACACGCAGGCACGCAAGCTCTATGACCGGATCGGCGTTCTGACACCATTCATCAAGTACGCAAGAAGTTAAGAGAGCCGACATCACCAGTCACATCTACGTAGATCCACGACAGCATATTGTCCGCACCGCCACCAGCATCGGCACCGGGTCACTATCTGCGCCCGTGGCTTTGATCGTAGCAATTTGGCGATGGCATCTGCCAGTCCTCCAAGGCGCCACCGGCCGTCGCGAACACTTCCACCAGCAGCGGATAGCACGCCGCACTGTCGCTGGAATGCTCGCTCGAACAATCCCCGCCGGGGCACGCACTCAGCGCACCAAGCAGCTCGATCTCGGCAAAGAACTCTAGGTAATCGCCGGGACGCACCGGGCTGGCCTTCATGAAGTACTGCCCCGTGTCGCGGGTAAACCCGGTACACATGAAAACGTTAAGCACATCATGAACATGCTTTTCAGCCTCTGCTAGAGGCAACCCGGTTTCGTCCGCCAAGGCGCGGGTCAGGTTGGAATGACAACAATGGTGATACTGCCCCCCCGACAGCAAGGCGTTTGTATAGGGGTCACACCGCGTCCCGATCACGTCGTGAACGGACCCGCCGAATTCATCGATGCCATACCAATCGAGCGTATCCTCGATGATCGTGGCCATCGGGCGCATATATGGGAAGTTGGACCACATCCGCTCCCCCACCGTCAGGTGCGTTCCATGCAATGCGCGGCTCTTGCCCGAATAGAACCGCTCGGACAAATCAGAGGCATTCCACAGGTTCAAATCGCCCACCTGCGGCCCCTCGACGCTACTGATGCGGAAAAATCCGCCCGCCGGCACGCGAAAGCAGGCCGCATCACGGGGCTGGGCGACGACCTCATCCACTTTTCGCGCACCCTCACGCGCACGACGATACAAAGCCAGGTCAGGCTCCGGCAAAGTATCGTTCGGATAACAGATAACCGGGCGGACGGCGCGCCGCGCATCGGCATCGGCAGGGGGCTTTGGCGGCATGATGCGGCTCCTTGACGTTTTGCGCCAAGGTGCGCGGTTGGTCGGGCAGGAACAAGCCCTTGCCCGACGAATTTTCTAGATCACGACAACATCCAGCGGCGGAAACCCGTTGAACCCGACCGAGGCATAGGTTGACGTATAGGCCCCGCATGAGCGTATCACGATACGATCCCCCGCGCGCAACCCAAGCGGAAGCTGCACCGGCTGACGCTCATACAGCACATCCGCACTGTCACAGGACGGGCCAGCCAAGATGCACGCCCCCGTCGGCTCATGATCCCGCTCAGTGACGAAGGCATAGCGGATCGCCTCATCCATCGTTTCCGCCAACCCCGAGAACTTCCCGATATCCAGGTAAACCCAGCGGTGCAGATCACTGTCTGACTTGCGCGAGACGAGCAGCACCTCGGCCACGATCGCCCCCGCTTCGGCCACCAGGCCACGGCCAGGCTCTGCCATGATCTCGGGCACCTTTCCAAAGCGGGCTTCGACCATCGCCATGACATGCGCGGCATAGGGTGTCGGGGCCTCGATGGCATCGCCATAGAACGCCGGGAACCCGCCGCCGATATTGAGAAGTCGCAGGTCGAACCCCGCATCCTGCGCGGCATGCCAAACCACGGCCACCTGATCCAACACTGGTGCCCACATCACGGCCTGACGGGTCTGGCTGCCCACGTGGAAAGACAGGCCAACCGGCCTAAGCCCCAGATCACGCGCCCGCGCCATCAACAAAAGCGCCTTGTCCGGCGCGCAGCCGAATTTGCGACTAAGCGGCCAATCGGCGCTGCTCGCCTCGACCAGCAGACGGATATAGACATCTGCGCCCGGCGCGTTGTCGGCGATCTTCTCAAGCTCTTCCTCGGCATCCGCCGCGAAAAGCGTGATCCCGGCCGCATGCGCAAAGGCAATATCCGAGGCGCGCTTGATCGTGTTGCCGAACGATATGTTTTCAGGGCGCGCACCCTGCGCCAGGCACAACTCGATCTCCGCGCGCGAGGCCGCGTCGAATCCGGCCCCTTGCGCAAGCAGGGCCGCGAGAATCTCTGGCGCAGGATTGGCCTTGACCGCGTAATGAACATGCGCGCGCCCCAACCCATCGACCAGTGCCCCGTAGCGCTGGACAATGGCCTTGGTGTCGATCACGAGGGTCGGACGGTCAAACCGCGCGTGGCGCACGAAGGCGTCGAGGCGGGAAGAGGCAGGCGCAACATCGTGCGCCGAAAACTCGGTCACTGTAGCGTTCATGGTCATCTCCAAAGGACCTGGGCCTTGCGGCAACTCATTTCGATCAGAGACGTTACCGTCGCTACGTGAGCCTGTGGGCCATGGCCCTTGGAACAGAGGCGCGTGCGTTGGCGTCTTGGCGGCGCGTTTGATATAGAACGACGCCGCGATCAAGACATTTCTTCATCGTCGCAAAAAATGTGACCGCCGAAACACTTCATCGCGGCGGCGCATCCTTTGCCAGGCACCGACGGGGCGGTTTCTTGTCCGGCGTAACGGTTGTGGCCCCGCAAGCGGCACACCGATATGCGCCGGGTCCGACCCGCCGATCCTCGCGCCAGCGACACCCACGCATTCGCGGGTTGGAAAACACAACGATCAGGATGATGGCCACGATAAAGCCGACAATCACGAACATGATACATGCGCTCCGTCAATCGCCGCTGTGATTCTACAGGTTCGCTCTGGTCGCAAGTTCACGGGCACCATTAGAGCGGCAAAGGCCCCACGCGGATATTCCGTGCGGGGCCAATGTCCGATATTCCAGCGCGATCAAACGTGGCGGTCCACCATCATCTTCTTGATCTCCGCGATCGCCTTGGCCGGGTTCAGGCCCTTTGGGCACGTCTTGGCGCAATTCATGATCGTGTGGCAGCGATAGAGCTTGAACGGATCTTCCAGATCGTCCAGCCGCTCACCCGTTGCCTCGTCCCGGCTGTCGATGATCCAGCGATGCGCATGCAACAATGCCGCCGGTCCCAGGTATCGATCCGAGTTCCACCAGTAACTGGGGCAGGATGTGGAGCAGCAGGCGCACATCACGCATTCATATAGCCCGTCCAGCT
>CAZOKA010000076.1:0-9188 GCA_964580265.1 uncultured Rhodobacterales bacterium
CTGGCGCACATGATGCGGATGACGCGCGCGGCGATCCTGAACGTGATGCAATCGGCCTATATCGAAACGGCCGAGTTGAAGGGGCTTAGCGCCTTCAAGGTAATTTTTCGTCACGCTTTTCCCAATGCCATCGCCCCGATCGTCAACGTGGTGATGATCAACCTGGCCTACCTGGTGGTGGGGGTCGTGGTGATCGAGGTGGTGTTCGTCTACCCCGGCATGGGGCAATACCTGGTCGATCATGTGTCCAAGCGTGACGTGCCGGTGGTGCAGGCCTGCGGCCTGGTGTTCGCCGCCGTTTATATCGGGCTGAACATGGTGGCCGATATCGTGTCGATCCTGGCCAACCCGCGATTGAGGCACCCGAAATGAGAGGCATTCCAATTTCCGCCCTCATCGGGCTGTTTTTTACCGCCGCCTATTTCCTGGGGGCCATATTTGCGCCGCTGATCGCGCCCTATGGCCTGTCCGAGATCGTTGGCGACGTGTGGGAGCCAGCCTCGTCCAGGCATCTGCTGGGCACCGACAGTATCGGGCGCGATTTGCTGACCCGGATGATCTACGGCGGGCGCACGACCATTTTCATCGCGACGATGGCAACATTGCTGAGCTTCGTCACCGGGTCGGTGCTGGGGTTCCTGGCGGCGGTGCTGGGCGGTTGGATGGACCAGGTGATGTCGCGGCTCGTGGACCTTTTGATGTCGATCCCGACGTTGATCTTCGCGCTGGTGGTGCTGTCGGTGATGCCGGTGACGATCCCGGTGCTGATCGCGGTCATGGGCCTGCTGGATTCCACGCGCGTCTACAGGCTTGCGCGCGCGGTGGCGGTCGATATCAACGTGATGGATTTTGTCGAGGCCGCGCGCCTGCGCGGCGAGGGGCGCGGGTGGGTCATTTTCCGCGAGATCCTGCCCAATGCCCTGTCGCCGCTGGTGGCGGAAATGGGCCTGCGATTCATCTTTGCGGTTCTGTTCGTCTCGACGCTGTCGTTCCTGGGGTTGGGGGTTCAGCCTCCGGCGGCAGATTGGGGCGGCATCGTGAAGGAAAACAAGGACGGGATCGTTTACGGCATCCCGGCGGCGCTGGTTCCGGCGTTTGCCATCGCGACGCTGGCGATCTCGGTCAACCTGGTGGCGGACTGGGTTCTCAACCGCACCACATCGCTGAAAGGGGGGCGCGGTGGCTGATCCTCTGTTGAAGGTAGTCGATCTGAAGATCGAGGCGACGGCCTATCCGCCCGGCGAGCCGCCGCAGGATATCACCATCGTCGAGGGGGTATCCTTCGCGTTGGAAAAGGGACGGGTTCTGGGCCTGATCGGCGAGTCCGGCGCCGGCAAATCCACCATCGGCCTGAGCGCCATGGCCTATGGCCGGGGCGGCGTGCGGATCACGGGCGGGCAGGTGCATGTGAACGGCCGCGATATCCTGAAGCTGGGCACATCGGGCCTCAGGCGGCTGCGCGGGGCCGAGGTGACCTACGTTGCGCAATCGGCGGCGGCGGCGTTCAACCCGGCGCGCAAGATCATGGAGCAAGTGACCGAGGCGACGCTTGCCCATGGCCGCGCCAGCAAACGCGAGGCCGAGGCGCGTGCGGTGGCCCTGTTTGCCAAGCTTGGCCTGCCCGATCCCGAGAATTTTGGAAACCGCTATCCGCACCAGGTGTCGGGCGGGCAGTTGCAGCGCGCGATGACGGCGCTGGCGCTGTGCCCGGAGCCGGAACTGGTGATCTTTGACGAGCCGACGACCGCGCTGGACGTGACGACGCAGATCGACGTCCTGGCCGCGATCAAGGACGCGATCCGCGATACCGGCGTGGCGGCGCTCTATATCACGCATGACCTGGCCGTGGTGGCCCAGGTCAGTGACGATATCATGGTGCTGCAAAACGGCCACCGCGTGGAATACGGCAGCACCGACCAGATCATCAACGCCCCGCGGGAGGAGTATACCCGCGCGCTGGTGTCGGTCCGGTCGATAGAGCACGAAGAGAAGCAACCCGGCGGTGACCCGGTATTGCGGGCGAGCAATGTCACCGCCCGCTACAAGGGCACGAAATTCGATGTGCTGCACGATGTCAGCGTTGCGCTGGACGCGGGTCAGACACTGGCTGTCGTGGGGGAAAGCGGGTCGGGAAAATCCACGCTGGCGCGGGTGATTACCGGGCTTTTGCCGCCCTCGCGCGGGGAAATCACGTTTGCCGGGCGGCGCCTGTCATCGGACCTTGCGGGGCGCTCACGCGAAGATTTGCGCGAATTGCAGATGATCTACCAGATGGCCGACGTGGCGATGAACCCGCGCCAGACCGTCGGCACGATCATCGGTCGGCCATTGGAATTCTATTTCGGCCATCGCGGGGCGGAGAAACGCCGCCGGGTGATCGCGCTGCTGGACAAGATCGAGCTTGGCGCGGGCTATATCGACCGCTATCCGGCGGAACTGTCCGGCGGGCAGAAGCAGCGCGTCTGCATCGCGCGCGCGCTGGCGGCTGAGCCGCGGCTGATAATATGCGACGAGGTGACCTCGGCGCTGGACCCGCTGGTGGCTGATGGCATTCTCAAGCTGTTGCTTGACTTGCAGAGAATCGAGAACGTGGCCTACCTGTTCATCACGCATGACCTGGCCACCGTACGGGCCATCGCGGACAGTATCGCGGTGATGTACCAGGGCCGCGTCGTGCGCTACGGCACCAAGAGCGAGGTGCTGGCGCCACCTTATGACGACTATACCGACTTGCTGCTCTCATCGGTGCCGGAAATGAAACTGGGCTGGCTGGAAGAGGTGATCGCGCATCGCAAGATGGAAAGCGCGGGACACTGAGTTTTGCCTCCGGCAGGAGTATTTGAAGCAAGATGAAGCCCTGGGACATCAGTCTTCATCTTGCCGGAAATACTCCCCCGCCGGAGGCGTCCGCGGGTGACAATCGGCGCATCGCCAGGGACGGGGGAAGACATGAATCGCAAGCTGCTATTGATCATTCTGGACGGGGTGCCGTTGCGCAACTGGCGGCGCCTGTTCGGCAACCTTGAAGGGTGGGTCGATTCGGGCGAGGCGCAAAGCTGGACGATCCGGTCTGTGCTGCCGTCGATCTCGGCCAGTTGCTACGCCTCGATCCACACAGGGGTGAGTCCGCAGGAGCACGGCTGCACCGGCAATGGCAACGTGTTCCGCCTGTCGCAGCCGGATGTCTTCGGGCAGGTGCGCAAGGCGGGCGGCGTGACCGGGGCGGTGGCGCATTCGTTCTGGTCGGAATTCTTCAACCGCGCGCCGTTCGACCGGGTGCGTGACATCGAGTATGACGAACCGGACAGCGACAGCATCAACCACGGCCGATTCCACACGATGACCGGCTATGGCCTGATCAACCAGATGACGCCGAGCGACGTGGACCTGTTTGCCACGCTAAGCAGCCTGTGCGCCCGGTTCTCGCTGAATTACGGGATGTTGCACACCTGCACGCTGGACAGCATGGGGCACAGGTTTTTCCACGATTGCCAGGAAATGGATCATGCCTGCGTGGTGATGGACGAGATGCTGGCGCCGTTCATCCCGCGGTGGCGGGCCATGGGGTACGAGGTGATCGTGACCGCCGATCACGGGCAGGACGCGCGCGGCCATCACGGCGGGCGTGATCCGTTGCAGCAGGAGGCGGCGCTATACTATTTCGGGCCGGGGCAGGGGCCGGGACAGGATACCGTGTTGGACCAGTTGCAATTGGCGCCCACGATCCTGAGCCGCCTGGGCGCGCCGATTGCCGATACCATGCGCGGCGAGGTGTTCTTGCGCTAGGCCCGCGTGGCTGGCTTGCGCGGCGGCAGTTCGTCCAGCACGGCGCGGACCGCGGCGCGCGGATCGGGGGCGGTGTGTATCGGCCGGCCCACGACGATATGGTCGGCCCCGTCCAGCACGGCGCGCTGCGGGGTTGCGATGCGTTTCTGGTCGCCGGCTGCGGCGCCCGCCGGGCGAACGCCGGGCGTGACGATCAGGCGACCGGCCGCATTGGGCAGCGCGCGGATGGCCGCGGCCTCTTGGGGGGAGGCGATGACGCCATCGGCACCGGCCGAAAAGGCGCGCGCGGCCCGTTCGACCACCAGGTCGGGCACGTCGCCGGCCTGCATCAGCCCGTCGTCCAGGTCGGCCCGGTCCAGCGAGGTCAGGATCGTCACGGCAAGGATTTGCAGGTTCGATCCCGCCGCGCCCTGCTTGGCGGCGCGCACGACATGGGGATCGCCATGCACGGTGAGAAAATCGATATCGAACTGCGCCAGCCCGCGGACGGCGGCTTCGATCGTGGCGCCGATATCGAACAGCTTGAGATCGAGGAAGATGCGTTTGCCGTGTTCGCGCTTCAGCTCGTTCGCCAGCGCCAGCCCGCCCCCCGTCAGCATGCCCAGCCCGACCTTGTAGAAGGACACGGCATCGCCGAGCGTTTCGGCGAGTTTCAGCCCCGCGAGTGCATCGGGGACGTCGAGGGCGACAATCAGGCGGTCATCTGGTTGCATGGGGTGCTCCGGCTGCGGTTTGTCCCTTATTCTACCGCCGCGCGGAGCGGGTCAAGCGCCTGCCGCGATGGCTGGTGCCCCGAGACCGGGCGCGAGATCGACGCGGTGGCGGCCGGTGCGATACTCGGGCATGCGGCGCAGCTGGCGCAGGGCTTCGGAGACAAAGGCGGCGCGGCGAGTGGCGGGATCGGGTCCGCTGGCGGTGCAGGACAGGTTGATGCAGTGATCACCGCTGAACAGGGCAACGAGCCCCTGCCACGGCTGTCCCGGTGCGGAGGGCGTGGATTCGGCGATATTGATCTGGGTGATATACATGATGTGCCTTGTTGAATTGCATGGCTGCGGCGGATTGGCGCTGCTCTGGTCATAGGCCCCGAATCTGGCGAAAAATCTGGGCGAATGCGGCTTTTTCGCGGTTTGTCACTCTTGAACGAGCGGGGTGTGATCACAATCTCTATTCCGAGGCCCAAAGAGGGGACGTGCCGCGTGGCGGGCGTTTCCGGCAAAGGGCGCTTGGCAAAAAAGGAGAGATAGCCATGGACTTGAACAAGTTCACGGAACGGTCGCGCGGCTTTATTCAAGCGGCGCAGACGATCGCGATGCGCGAGAACCATCAGCGGCTTTCGCCGGAGCATGTGCTCAAGGCATTGATGGATGACGAGGAAGGGCTGGCCAGCAACCTGATCCGGCGTGCGGGCGGTGCGCCTGAACAGGTGGTGCAGGCCGTCGATGTGGCCCTGTCCAAGATCCCACAGGTCAGTGGTGATGCGGGGCAGGTTTACCTGGACAGCGCCACCGGCAAGGTTCTGGATGAAGCCGAAAAGATCGCGAAAAAGGCTGGCGACAGTTATGTGCCCGTCGAGCGTATCCTGATGGCGCTGGCAATGGTGAAATCCCCCGCGAAAGAGGCATTGGAGGCTGGCGCGGTCAGCGCGCAGGCGCTGAACGAGGCGATCAATGATCTGCGCAAGGGGCGCACCGCCGACAGCGCCAATGCCGAGGAAGGCTACGAGGCGTTGAAGAAATATGCGCGCGATCTGACCGAGGCGGCGCGCGAGGGCAAGATCGACCCGATCATCGGGCGCGACGAGGAAATTCGCCGCTCGATGCAGGTGCTCAGCCGCCGGACCAAGAACAACCCGGTCCTGATCGGCGAGCCGGGCGTGGGCAAGACCGCCATCGCCGAGGGGCTGGCCCTGCGGATCGTCAATGGCGACGTGCCCGAATCCCTGCGCGACAAGCGTCTGATGGCGCTGGACATGGGCGCGCTGGTGGCGGGCGCCAAGTATCGCGGCGAGTTCGAAGAACGCCTGAAGGCGATCCTGAGCGAGATCACCGCCGCTGCGGGTGAGGTCATCCTGTTTATCGACGAGATGCACCAACTGGTCGGTGCAGGCAAGACCGAGGGCGCGATGGACGCGGCCAACCTGATCAAGCCGGCGCTGGCGCGGGGTGAATTGCACTGCGTGGGCGCGACGACGCTGGATGAATACCGCAAATACGTGGAAAAGGACGCAGCGCTTGCCCGCCGGTTCCAGCCGGTGATCGTGGAAGAGCCGACCGTCGAGGACACGGTCAGTATCCTGCGTGGTATCAAGGAGAAATACGAGTTGCACCACGGTGTGCGCATCAGCGACAACGCGCTGGTGGCGGCGGCGACGCTGTCGAACCGTTATATCACCGACAGGTTCCTGCCCGACAAGGCGATCGACCTGGTGGATGAGGCGGCTTCGCGGCTCAGGATGGAAGTGGACAGCAAGCCAGAGGAGCTGGACGCGCTGGACCGGGACATTTTGCAAAAGCAGATCGAGGCGGAAGCCCTGCGCAAAGAGGATGACCAGGCCAGCAAGGACCGCCTGGAAAAGCTGGAGCGCGAATTGGCGGAGTTGCAGGAGCGAGCCTCGGAGATGGCGGCGCAATGGCAGGCGGAGCGCGACAAGCTGGCCTCGGCTCGTGATCTGAAGGAGCAGCTCGACCGGGCGCGCGCCGATCTGGACATCGCCAAGCGCGACGGCGACCTGGCCAAGGCAGGGGAGCTGTCTTACGGCGTGATCCCGCAGCTTGAAAAGCAACTGGCCGACGCAGAGGCCCAGGGCGATGACGACGTCATGGTCGAAGAGGCCGTGCGCACCGAGCAGATCGCCAGCGTTGTCGAGCGGTGGACGGGCATTCCGATGTCGCGGATGCTGGAAGGCGAGCGCGACAAGCTGCTGCGCATGGAGGACGGGCTGCACAAGCGCGTCATCGGGCAGGACACGGCCGTGCGTGCAGTATCGAATGCGGTACGCCGGGCGCGTGCCGGTCTGCAGGATGAAAACCGCCCGCTGGGGAGTTTCCTGTTCCTTGGCCCGACCGGCGTTGGCAAGACGGAGCTGACCAAGGCGCTGGCGGAATTCCTGTTCGATGACGAGCACGCGATGGTGCGGATCGACATGTCGGAGTTCATGGAGAAGCACTCGGTCGCGCGGTTGATCGGGGCGCCTCCGGGGTATGTCGGCTATGACGAGGGCGGTGTCCTGACCGAGGCGGTGCGGCGCCGTCCCTACCAGGTAATCCTGTTCGACGAGGTCGAGAAGGCGCATCCGGACGTGTTCAACGTGTTGTTGCAGGTGCTTGACGACGGCGTGCTGACCGATGGTCATGGCCGAACCGTCGATTTCAAGCAGACGCTGATCGTGCTGACGTCCAACCTGGGCAGCCAGGCGTTGAGCCAACTGCCCGAAGGGTCCGATTCCAGCCAGGCCAAGGCGGAGGTGATGGAAGCCGTGCGCGCCCATTTCCGGCCCGAGTTCCTGAACCGTCTGGACGAAACCGTGATCTTCGATCGATTGGGGCGTCAGGACATGGGCGGTATCGTCGATATCCAGCTTGGCCTGCTGGCCAGGCGGCTGGCTGCGCGCAACATACTGTTGGAGATGGATGATGCGGCCCGTCAATGGTTGGCCGACGAGGGCTATGACCCGGTGTTCGGGGCGCGTCCGCTCAAGCGGGTGATCCAGCGCAGCCTGCAAGACCCGCTGGCAGAGATGCTGTTGTCCGGCGATGTGCAGGACGGTGCGGTGATCCCGGTGACCGCCGGGGCCGACGGCCTGATCATCGGCGACCGCGAAGGGGCATCCAACCGCCGCCCGCCGCAGGATGCGGTCGTGCACTGACATCGCACTGCTAACCAATGGAAAGGGCCGGGGTTTATGCCCCGGCCCTTTTGTGTTGCCGGTGTGGCAGCGGTCACTTGGGCATGATCACGCCGTCGATCACATGGATTACGCCGTTCGATGCCTCGATATCGGCGCTTACCACGTTGGCGCCGTCCACGGTGACGCCGCCCATCGTGCCGATGGTTAGCGCGTCGCCCTGCACGGTGGCGGCCATCATGCCATCGCTGAGATCCGAGGACATCACCTTGCCCGGCACGACATGGTAGGTCAGGATCGCCGTCAGCTTGTCCTTGTTCTCGGGCTCCAGCAGGGAAGCGACCGTGCCCTTGGGCAGGGCGGCGAATGCCTCGTCGGTGGGCGCGAAAACGGTGAACGGCCCGTCGCCCTTGAGCGTTTCAACCAGACCGGCGGCCTTGACGGCGGCCACCAGCGTGGTGAAGCTGCCGGCCTCCACGGCGGTATCCACGATATCCTTGGAATGCCCATCAGCCAGTGCGGGCCCGGCCATCAGCGTTGCAGCGGTCAGCGCGAGATAAGTTCTGCGGAACATAGTAGGTCTCCTTGCGTTTCCTGTGCGTTCACCCCCCGTCATCGGGCGTTGTGCGAAGGATTACGAAAGGATTGTCAGGTTGGTTCACCGGGGGAATCCGCCTGCGCGGTTTGACGAAAGCGGGCGCCGCCCTAAGCAACGCCCGCCTCGGATTTCCAATGACATTCTCGTGATCGCGCGTGAATTCAGGTGGCGTCAGTCCATCCCGATGGCATTGCGCGCGATCCGGTCCAGCAGTTCCTGGATCTTCTGCATTTCTCCCTCGGGAAAGCTGCGATAGCCGATCAATGTGCTATCGCTGTCAGGCTGGCGCGCGACGAAGATGTCGTAGGGGCAGAACACGATGTTCATCGGATCGGCCTCCATCACCTCGCGCGACAGTTGGGCCGAGCAGAAGCTGTAGACATCGGCGGCCTCGAACAGGACCACGTCCGAGCCGACATCGGTGCGTGTGCGTTCCAGCATCGCGCCGACATGGCTGGTGCTGTCGATCACCAGCCCCTCGTCGAGGATGGCGTTCTCCAATCCGAACACGACATCCTCGTAGTTTTGATCGGTGGTATAGCTGACCATTTCACCCGCAGATGCGGCGGTGGTCAGGGCGACGCAGGCAAGCGTTGCCGTCAATAGGCGTTTCATGAAAAGTCCTCCAAGCATGATGCACAGGCCAATGCTGGCGCATAGGCGAAGTTGGCGCAAGATTCGGCGCCGAAGATGTGATATGGTGCACGAGGCGCGGCAAGAGCGCGTTGATTCACATCAATCGTCATCGCTCGTTTCGTGGCCGAGGCGACCGATGCGCACGTAACCGATCAGGCGACGCAACGATCTTGCACAATGCAGGGGGAGCATTGAAATACGATTCCCCTAACAGGCTGTAAACACGAGTAATTCAGGCCTGATGAAGAAAAAATGACAGAACTGCGAAAAAGGGGTTGCGGGTTTTGATTTGTGGCAGTAGATACCCCTTCACCGGCGGCG
>CAZOKA010000077.1:0-4233 GCA_964580265.1 uncultured Rhodobacterales bacterium
CGCCAAAGAACGCCAGCTTGCAGCGCAGCATGTCTATCGGCAGCAGGTCCGCCCCGATCAGGTTGTCACGTATCTCGGAAAACGGATAGCGCGCCGAATTCTGCACCCGCCGCAAGACGTGGCGATGCTCGGGATGCGCCAGCAGGAACCGCGCGACCGGCATGTCATCGTCTTCGCCCGCAAGCGCGGCATCCAACGCCGCCGCCTGCCGCCCGATGTCCAGCGGCAGTTCCTTGTCCGCCCCCTCCTCCTCGGCGCGCTCGCCCAATCGTGGCTCCAGCTTTTCCTCGGACACGTACCAGAACCGCGCCGCGCCCTCGGGCGTGTCATAGGACTGCGCCAACGCCCAGCTATAGCCCCGCGCCAGCACCGCGCGCAGCGCCGCAACCGTCATTGTTCCGTCGATCGGCATCGCCGCCTCTTCATCGGCATCCATACAGGCCGACAGACAATCGACCAACTCGCCATGCGGCTCCAGCATCGCGGCAAGCAGAGCCTCCTGCGCCTCGCATGGCAGGTGCCCCTGCCCCCAACGCCACAGCGCGTCCCAGGGGTGCGCGCCCGCGCTGTTCCACCGGGTTTCGACATATGCCTCGACGGCCTCCAGTCCTGATCGCAGATCATCGAGCTTGCCCACCTGGACGGGATGCGCGCTGTGCCACTCTTGCGCGTTGCGCCGCGCACCGGCCAGTGCGGCGCGAAATTCCGCGACCGCCTCGGGCGTGGCGATCACCTGCGCGCGCACGCGCGCCAGCGCCTCTTCGCGGGCCATCATCCAGTTGTTCAGCAACACCGGGTGACGCACCAGGAACGGCGCCATGCCAAGCCCGGTCGAATTGCCAACGCCCAGCCCCCGCTTGAGCGCCGGATCGAGGCGAACAGCCGCATCACCGCCGCGCACGCGGGCCAGGTGCTCGACCAGGTCGACGGTAAACGCCCGCGTCAGCCACACCGACAGCATCTCGGGCTGGAACGGCGCGCGCATCTCGGGCCGGGCGGCGACAACGTCGCGATCCGCCGCGCCGAACTTGCCCGATCCGTAAACGGCGGTCGTGCGCATCAGGTATCCCGTCTCGGCCAGCGCCGCGCCATCGGGCTGCTGCCCCTGCGCCAACCGCTGGATCACGTGGTCGAACAGGCGCACGGACTTGTTGGCGCGGCTCAGGCTCAATTCGCGGGGGCTGATGCGGCCGGCCTCCTGCAACGGCACGTTGGCGGCCAGGCGGTCCAGGTCGTGATGCGTGGGCGTGCCATCGAACAGCGTGAACGTCGCGTCCCACGCCGTCGCGATCACCCGGTCCGAGCGCATCTCGTCAGGCAGGTCATGGCCGAAGGCGACAAGGCTGTAGGTCCGCTCGGGGCCAATGGCGCGGTACACCGCGCGCCCCACGCCGCGCGCGTCGAAATCCCACACCGGCCGGTCAAAACGCCAGCCCTCGCGCCGCAGCCGCCGCAGCATCTGGCGCAGGAACGACAGGCGCGTGGGGTGGGCGCAGCCCATCCGCGAAAGCCGCATCACCTCGTCCGGGCCGCGCCGATACGCGGCGGCCTGCGGCACGGGGCTGTGCGGCGCGCAGATCATGTGCCGCCCCCCTTGTCCGCCGGCCCGAACCCCTGCGCGAAGAACCGGGCCCAGTTGCCGCCCATCACCGCGCCGACATCCTCGGCGCCCAGACCGGCGGCGCGCAGGCCATCGGCGATGCGCCCGAAATCGCGGTTATCGCGGAACCATTCGGGCATCGCCGGAAACCCCGGCGCATCGGCGCTCCCCTCGCCGAAATCCACCTGCTTTGTCCAGCGGCCCGACCGCATCCATTCCACCACCCTGTCAGGCTGATCCTGACACAGGTCGGTGCCGATCCCGACATGCCCGACCCCCATCAGCTCAATGGTCCGCACCACCATGTCACAAAACGACGCGAGGGAGCAATTTCCCCCATCCTTCAGGTGATGCGGATAAACCGAAAAGCCCAGCATCCCGCCCGATTGCGCCAAGGCGCGCAGCACCGTGTCGGACTTGTTGCGCAGCGCCGGATGCCAGCGCGCCGGGTTGGCATGGGTGATCGCAATGGGCCGCGCCGAATGCTCGATCGCCTCCAGCGTCGATCGCTCGCCCGAATGGCTCATGTCCACCACCATGCCGACACGGTTCATCTCGGCCACCACCTCGCGGCCCATCCGCGTCAGGCCGGTATCCTCCGCCTCGTAACAGCCCGTCGCCAACAGCGACTGGTTGTTGTAGCTGAGCTGCATGATCCGCATCCCCAGCCGGTGCAGCACCTCGACCAGCCCGATATCGTCCTCGATGCAACCGGGGTTTTGCGAGCCGAAGAAGATCGCCGTGCGCCCCGTTTCCCGCGCGCGGGCGATGTCCCCGGCATCGAAGCCCTGGAAAATCAACTCAGGAAACCGCTCGAACCACCGGTTCCACGCCTCGATATTGTGCACGGTCTCGCGGAAATTCTCGTGGTAGGTGATGGTCACATGCACCGCGTCAACGCCGCCCGCCCGCATCTGCCGAAATATCTTTTCCGACCAGTTGGCGTATTGCAGCGCGTCGATGCGTGGCGTCATTCCGGCTCTCCCTGCGCGACATAGGCGGTCTTGACCGTGGTATAGAACTCGGCGGCGTATTGCCCCTGCTCGCGCGGGCCGTGGCTGGATGCGCCGCGCCCGCCGAACGGCACGTGGTAATCGGTGCCCGCGGTCGGCAGGTTCACCATCAGCGTGCCCGCCCGCATGTTGGCGCGGAAATGGTTGGCCCGCGCCAGGCTGCGCGTCATGATCCCGGCGGTCAGGCCGAATTCGCTGTCATTGGCGATGGCCAGCGCCTCGTCATAGCCGCCCGCCTTGATCACGCAGGTGATCGGCGCAAACATCTCCTCGCGGTTGATGGCCATGTCGTTGCGCGTGCCCGCGAACACGGCCGGCGCCATGTAGTGCCCCGCGCTCGCGCGCTCCAGCCGCTCACCGCCGCACATCAGCTCGGCCCCCTCGTCGCGCCCCTTGTCGATATAGGCCAGGTTCTGCGCCAGTTGATCGGCGCTGACCACCGGGCCGATCTGCGTGCCCTCCTCCAGCGCGTGACCGACCTTCAGCGCCCGCGCCGCCGCCGACAGCTTATCGACAAACGCATCGTGCACCGCCTCGTGCACGATCAGGCGCGAGGCCGCAGTGCATTTCTGCCCCGTCCCGCCAAACGCCGCGTTCGCCGCATGCGCCACCGCCAGGTCCAGGTCGGCATCGTCCATGATCAGCATCGGGTTCTTCGATCCCATCTCCATCTGGAGCTTGGTCATGTTGGGCACCGCCGCCGCGGCAATACCGCGGCCCACATCGACCGACCCGGTAAAGCTGATCGCGTCCAGACCGCCATGCGCCACCAGCGCGCTGCCCACGCCGCGCCCCGGCCCCATCACCAGGTTGAACACCCCCGCCGGCAGCTCATGCCGCGCGATGATCTCGGTCAGGGCCACGGCGCTGGCCGGGGTCAGGTTGGCGGGCTTCCACACCACCGCGTTGCCAAAGGCCAGCGCCGGCGCGATCTTCCACGCGGGCGTCGCGATGGGAAAGTTCCACGGGCTGACAATGGCCACCACGCCCACCGGCTCGCGGCGCACGTCGATGTCGATGCCGGGGCGCACGCTCTGGGCAAAATCGCCGATCTGGCGCAGGGCTTCGGCCGCGAAATAGGTAAAGAACTGCCCGGCGCGATACACTTCGCCCTTGCCCTCGGCCAGCGGCTTGCCCTCCTCGCGCGACAGCAGCGCGCCGATCTCGGCGGCGCGGGCCATCAACTCTGTGCCGATGGACATCAGAACATCGTGGCGCTTCTGGATACCGGCGGCCCACCACGCGGGCTGCGCCGCGCGCGCCGCCGCCACCGCATCATGCACATCGCCGGTGCCGCCCTGCGCATAATGGCCGATCACGTCCGACACGTCCGAGGGGTTCACGTTCTCGACACGGCCCTGCCCGTCGCGCCACTGCCCGCCGATGAAATTGCCAGTCTGCTCGTTGGTCATTGATACCCTCATGGTTTTCTCAACGCAGGCCCCGCGATCAGCCCGCTATCCGCTCCAGTAGCGCGTCATCCACCGCCACGCCCCCGGCCTCGATCCGGGCGCGATTTTCCGCGCGCCGCGCACCGGGCAGGCGCGCGCCGCGCTCCTGCTGCTCGCCACGGGAACGATCGCCTGGGCCCCCACGCTCGGAGCCGCCTCCCAGGCATCT
>CAZOKA010000077.1:4243-9174 GCA_964580265.1 uncultured Rhodobacterales bacterium
TCCGCGCGCCGCGTACCGGGCAGGCGCGCGCCCTCCTGGTCCGCGATCGAGGCCGCCAGCCGCTCCATCGACGCCTCGAACGTCCCGCCCGACAGGCCCGACGGCTCGATCGCGATGAAACATTGCCCGGTCCCCGGCGGCCCGCCCTTGGGCCCGGCAAATGGGCTGGCCTCGGTGCTCAGGTTCGCGCCCGACAGGGCCGCGGCAAAAATCTCCACCATCAGCCCCACGCCAAACCCCTTGTAGCCCCCCGCCGGGCGCATCGACCCTTCCAGCGCCTCCTGCGCCACGGTGGTAGGGCGCCCCTGTGCATCCAGCGCCCATTCCGGCTCGATCGGATCGCCCGCGCGGGCGCGCAGCAATATCTCGGATTTCGCGATCACGCTGGCGGATTGGTCGATCACCAGCATCGCGCCGCCCTGCCCGTCTGGCACGGCTACCGAAAACGGGTTTGTCCCGACCACCGGCTCCTTGCCGCCTACCGGCGCGATCGACGCGGGCGCATGGGTGAAACACAGGCCGAGCAGCCCGTCCTCGGCCAGCCGCTCCGCGTGATGGCCCAGAACCCCGCAATTGTAAGATCGGTGCACGGTCATCGCCGCGATGCCATTGTCGCGCGCCGCGCCGGTAAAATCGCCCCACCCCGCATCAATGGCCGCATGGGCAAAGCCGTGGCGCGCATCCACGCGCACCGCGCCGGGGGCCGGGCGGCTCACCTCCGGGCGGGCCTGGCCATCGACCTTGCCGCAGCGCACATGCTCGGCATAGATCGGCACGTACAGTAATCCGTGGCTGCGAATGCCATCGCGCTCCGCCAGCCGTGTCGAGCGCGCCACCGACGCCGCCTGCTCCGCGCTCGCGCCCGCTTGGCGCAGCGCGCCGCGCGCCAGGTCTTCGATCTCGTCAAGCCGCATGATCTTCTGCGCCATGATCCCCCCGTTCTTGGCATTTGCCCGAGGGTGTGACATTGACCTACTTCAATCAAACAAATACAAATGAACTGCATTTCAATATAAATGAACTAATGATCCGAACCGAAGCCCTGCGCACCTTTGTCACCGTCGCCGAATGCGGCAACATCCGCGACGCGGCCGAAACCCTGTGCCGCACGCAATCGGCGGTCTCAATGACCCTCAAGCAGCTCGAGGGGCAATTGGGCGGCGCCCTGTTCGAGAGCGACCGCAAGAGCAAGCTGACGGATCTGGGCCACTTCGTGCAGGATGTCGCCGCAACGCTGGTGCGCGATCACGACAACGCCGTTGACCTGATCACCGGCTACGCGCGCGGCCGCTCGGGGCGGCTGCGCATCGCCTCGGTCCCGTCGGTGGCGGCGCTGATCCTGCCCGAGGTGATCCAGGGATTCACCCACGACCGGCCCAGCGCCCGGATCGACCTGTTCGATACCGACAGCAGCACCGTCCGCCGGATGCTGACGCAGGGGCGGGCCGATATCGGCATCGCCAGTCCGTCGGAAAAACCGGACGGTTTGTACGATACCGCGCTTTTCGCGGACCCCCTGCACCTTGTCTGCCGCACCGATGATCCGTTGGCCGCGCGCACCGCGCCCCTCGATTGGGCGCACCTCGATGGCGGCGCGCTTATCCTCAATGAAACGCTGCGGAGGTTAAACAGCCCGGCTTTCCTTTCCGTGGCCGGCAAGGCCCGCCTGTCGGTGCGCAATGTCACCTCGCTCCTGGCCATGGTCCGCGCCGGGGCCGGCGTGACGATCCTGCCGGGGCTGGCCACCCGCACCCTGCCCGAGGGCCTGACCGCGCGACCGCTGGCCGATCCGGCATGTGTCCGGCAGGTCAGCCTGCTGCATCGCGACGGTGTCACGCAAAGCCCTGTCAACACGGCGTTTTCCAGGCATCTCCAAACCAGCCTCGCGGTCATGGCCCGCCATCTCGGCATTTCCTTGCTCGACCAGGCCCCTTCGCGATAGCGGTTTGACCACCGGCGCCGCCTCGGCCATAGTCGCGGACGGAGCGAAAGGCTGCGGAGAAACGCCACACGATGCCAACCAGCGCGAAATTCCTGTCCCCCTTGTTGGTGGCATTGGCCCTGTTGTTGGGGGCAGGCCTGCTCGGCGGTCAGGCTCAGGCGCATGGTCCGGGCGCACATCTGTCGCAATCGATGCCATTGCCATCCGATCAGCGCGGTCAAACCCAGACCGACCATGCCCCGCCCCATTGCCACATCGGCGCCATCTGCGCCCCCGCGATCGAAGCGCAGGCTGCCGTCGCCCTGGCCGGGCCGGACGTTCACGCCACCATTTTGCGCAGCGATCATGCGGCGCCCTTGAGGGTGTCTCATACCCCCGCAGCAGACCCGCCTCCACCTCGACGGTGACCGATGAACACGCCCCGTGAGGGCTTCATCGACATCACCAACACGAGGAAAACAAACATGAATCGCATGACGACAAGCGTTGCCGCACTGGCGGTAACGGCATTGGCCGGCGCCGTCTGGGCCCATTCCGGCGCCACCGGCAAGGTCAAGGACCGCATGGAAGCCATGAAAGAGATGGGCAAGGCCATGAAATCCGTCGCCCCCATGATGCGCGGCGAAGCGGACTATAGCGCGGACACAGTGCGCAAGGCCGCACGCACCATCGCGGATAACGCGGGCAGTGCCCTGACCGCGCATTTCCCCGAAGGATCGATCCACGGCCCCAGCGAAGCCCTTCCGGCCATCTGGCAGGATTGGGATCGCTTCACGGCGCTGGCCGAACAAATGAAGGTTACGGCGCAGGGGCTTGAACGCGCCGCCGGCAATGGCCTCGGCGGCATGGGCACCGGCAACAACGGCAGCACCGGCATGGGCGCCATGATGGGACAAACCGGCGACGGCGGGATGATGGGCGGCAACAGCACGATGATGGGGAACGCCGGCAGCCCCGTCATGGGTATGACCGCCGAGCATATCGCGCAAATGCCAGCCAATGGCGCATTTGCCATGACGGCGCGGGTCTGTTCGGCCTGCCACGGCGATTTCCGGGCCGAAGACGACTGATATGCGCAGGATTGTCGGACCAACCCTGATGGTTGCCGCGCTGGCGACCGCCCTGGGTGCGGGCGTCGTACTCCAGACGGCCCCGACCCCGCCGCCGGAGATGGACAAATCGGGCACACCTGAGCGCGGCGCCTACCTTGCACGGGCAGGTGGGTGCATCGCCTGCCACACGGACACCGCCGACGGGGGCAAGCCGCTCGCCGGGGGCGCGCCGCTGGATACCCCGTTCGGGCGGTTCGTGCCGCCCAACATCACGCCAGATAAACGCCACGGCATCGGCGACTGGTCGGTCGGGCAATTCGCGCGCGCACTGCGCCAGGGCGTTTCGCCGGACGGCACGCCCTATTACCCGTCGTTTCCGCATGCCTACTATGCCAGCCTCAGCGACAAAGACGTCGCCGATCTGTGGGCGGCGTTTCAAACGGTCACGCCCGTGGCCGAGCCTGCACCCGCCAGCGATATCGCCTTTCCCTTCAACCAACGCTGGGGCTTGTGGCTCTGGCGCGCCGCGTTCCGCGAACCCGCGCGCACCGCGCCAACGCCCGGCAGGTCCGACGCATGGAACCGCGGCAAATGGCTGGTCGAAGGGGTGGCCCATTGCGGCGCGTGCCACACGGCGCGAAACCCGATTGGCGGGCGATCCCTGCCGGAGGGGCATTTCGCTGGCAGCAATGCGCTTCCCGGCGGGAAGAGCGCGCCGGCGATCACGCCCGGCGCGTTGCGCGAAAACGGCTGGACCGTGCGCGCGCTCGCCGCCGCGCTGTCCACCGGCCTGATGCCCGATGGCGACGTGTTCGGCGGCGCCATGGCCGAGGTCGTGAACCACGGCACCGCATGGCTTTCCCCGGCCGACCGGCGCGCCATGGCCGCCTACCTCCTGGACGCCGATCCCCCTGATTCAAAGGACTGACCTCATGAAACTCATCGCTTTCTCACTCGCCCTGGGGGCCGTCGTCGCCTTCGGCCTTATGCTGCTTTGGCCCGATACCACGGCACGCCCTGACATGAGGGTCGAGGCCGCGAACCTCGAGCAGGGCAAAACGCTCTACGCGGAAAACTGCGCCAGTTGCCATGGCGCGACCCTGGAGGGAGAGGAAAACTGGAGGCAACCCGGCCCCGACGGGATACTGCCCGCGCCGCCGCATGACGCCACCGGCCACACCTGGCACCACGACGATGCAATGCTGTTCGACTATACCAAGCACGGCGGCCAGGCCCTGATGCAGGCGCGCGGTATGACCGATTTCCAAAGCGGCATGCCCGGCTTTGGCGAAGAACTCAGCGATCGCGAGATCCGCGACATCCTCGCCTATATAAAATCCACATGGCCCGCCAAAATCCGCCGCGCCCAGGCCGAGCGCAGCGGCCAAGGCGGCTGATCGCACTGCACCGCGCGCGCCGGCCTCGCACCGCCGGGGCGCGTGCATTTCCTTGCCAAAGGCGCGGCTGTTACCTATACGCGCGCTCATGTTGGACACCCATTCAAACCGCCCCGCTCTGCCGCCGGAAATCGCGCGGCGCCGCACCTTCGCGATCATCAGCCACCCGGACGCGGGCAAGACCACGCTGACGGAGAAATTCCTGCTCTATGGCGGCGCGATCCAGATGGCCGGACAGGTCCGCGCCAAGGGCGAGGCGCGCCGCACGCGCAGCGATTTCATGGCGATGGAAAAGGACCGGGGCATTTCCGTTTCCGCCAGCGCGATGTCGTTTGATTTCAAGACTTTCCGCTTCAACTTGGTGGATACACCCGGCCACTCGGATTTCTCCGAGGATACCTATCGCACGCTGACGGCGGTGGATGCCGCGATCATGGTGATCGACGGCGCCAAGGGGGTGGAAAGCCAGACGCAAAAGCTGTTCGAGGTGTGCCGCCTGCGCGATCTGCCGATCCTGACCTTCTGTAACAAGATGGACCG
>CAZOKA010000078.1:0-9167 GCA_964580265.1 uncultured Rhodobacterales bacterium
TGATCACTTCCAATCGGATCAATACACCGCAGGTTGCTGAACAGGTTCTTGCCGATGGATGCGCGGACATGGTTTCAATGGCGCGACCGCTCTTGGCCGATGCCGATTTCGTAGCCAAGGCCCAGTCTGGGCGCGCTGACCGGATTGCGCCATGCATCGCCTGCAATCAGGCATGCTTGGACCATACGTTCAGCGGCAAGCTTTCAACGTGCCTGGTCAACCCGCGCGCATGTCATGAGACCGAATTGGTGATTGAGAAATCTTCCAACCCGAGGCGGGTTGCAGTGGTAGGTGCCGGACCGGCCGGCCTGTCTGCGGCAATAACGGCCGCACAGCGTGGGCACGCCGTGACGCTGTTCGACAAGGCCGATCGCATTGGTGGGCAACTAAACATGGCGCGGAAGATTCCGGGCAAGGAAGAGTTTCACGGCCTTGTTGAATGGTTCGATACGATGCTTGCGGATCATGCCGTTGAGTTGCGCATGGGGCGCGCCGCGAACGAGGGTGATCTGAAACAGTTCGACGATGTGGTGATCGCGTCAGGTGTACTGCCGCGTGATCCGGGCATCCCTGGGCAAGATCGTGAAAACGTGTTGTCGTATGTCGATGTTCTGTCCGGTCACGCTCAGGTCGGTGCGCGGGTCGCTATCATCGGGGCTGGCGGTATTGGCTTTGACGTAGCTGAATATCTTACACAAAAGCATCCCAGCCCCACCGAGAACTTGGCGGAATGGATGCGGGAGTGGGGCGTGACCGATACTGCTGTTGCCCGCAGCGGTCTGGCACCCGAAGGGCCGCGCCCCGAGTCGGCCGCCCGGCATGTCACTCTTCTTCAGCGCAAGGCTGAGCGCCCCGGCAAGCGCCTTGGAAAAACCACCGGCTGGATCCATCGCGCGACGCTTAAGATGAAAGGTGTCGAGATGGTCAGTGGCATCAACTATGAACGAATTGATGATAAGGGGGTACATGTCAGTACAGGCGAGTCGCGGGAAAATCCCCGGTTGATCCAGGCAGATACCGTGGTGCTTTGTGCGGGGCAGGTGAGTGACCGCAGTCTTGCCGATGCGATGGCCGATCATGGCGTCAATGTCCTGGTGATTGGCGGTGCAGATGTGGCCTCCGAACTGGATGCCAAGCGTGCGATAGACCAAGGCACACGTTTGGCTGCAACCCTGTGAGGGGTACGCCAAGCTGTTTCTCTTCATGTAACGATTCTTGGAATACCGCGATATTGTCTGCCTCATGCCGCAGAGATGCCCGATTTTCCGGTGATTAAAGACCAACCGGAAATGCAAAGGGTAGCGTGTGATGGATCGACTGACGGAAATGGAAGCCTTCGCGACGGTTGTTGATCAGGGCGGGTTCACTGATGCCGCCAGGAAAATGGGGATTTCCAAGTCTGCCGTGTCAAAGCATGTGTCCAGCCTTGAGGCGCGCCTTGGGGCGCGCCTTCTGAACCGGACCACCCGACGGGTCAGTCCGACAGAGATTGGACTTGCCTACTATGATCGTGCACGCCGCGTACTCAATGACGCTGGAGAGGCGGATGCGTTGGTCAGCTCGATGCAATCCGATCCTTCAGGGCAGCTTCGGATCAGTGTCGCCACCGACTTCGGGGTAAATCATCTGTCCCCGGTGCTCGGTGAGTTCTTGGCGGAATTTCCCGAAATCACGGTCAACATGGAATTGAACAATCGCTATGTCGAGCTGATAAGTGAAGGTTTCGATATGGCGGTGCGCATAGGCGAATTGGAAGATAGCAGCCTGCGCGCGCGCAAGTTGACCGAGACGAACAAGCGGATGATCGCGAGCCCAGTATACCTTGAGAAATACGGGCGCCCAAACAAGATTGATGATCTGAACGATCATAAGCTCCTGCATTATTCCAATCAATCGACCGGAAACCTGTGGAAGCTGACTGCGCCCTCTGGGGAGAAACGGCAGGTTCGAACGGCCGGATGGCTGAGCGTCAATGACGGTCAGTCTCTTCTCAATGCATGTATTGCTGGACTGGGAATCGCATATTTGCCGAGCTTTTTGTTTGCCGAAGCGATGCGCGACGGACTGGTCGAAGACGCAATTCCCGATCTTCCCATCGAAACCCAAGGGATCTATGCGGTCTATCCACCAGGGCGATTTACTCAGCCCAAGGTGCGGGCGTTCATCGACTTTCTCGCGCATTCCTTCGCCGACAAGGGGGCAAATTCCTGGTGACAGTCTAGCAACGCGATTGTATGGATTCGACACAATATGGCGACATCGTGGCAACTGTAGGGCGTCTGATGTCTTCCTGTTTTCAACGATTGATCGCTATTGCTCTTGTTTGTAGAGGCTTGGAGACAGGGGAGGTTTTGAAAAAGGTTGACCGCGTCACATTTGAGTGACAAAAGTGCGCACCAGAAAATATATAAAAAGTTTCATAATTACATATCACCTCGCAAGTTCTGTTCGCGATGCAACACGAGGTGAGGTGTAGCCGCGTGGTACGGGGATGGTTTGATGAATATGAGTTTGGCGGCCAATGGTCAGGAACCGCGCCGGCGCGTCCTCATTGCCGAGGACGATGCGATAACGTGCGAGTTGTTTGAAAACCTGCTGAATGGTCTTGATGGCATAGAGATCGTAATGGTTACCGATGGGCGCGAAGCCCTGATGAAAGCCCTTACGCAGCACTTCGACCTGATCGTTACAGATCAGAACTTACCGGAACTGACCGGGGATAAGCTGATCCGGCACCTGCGCGCATCACGCAATATCAATTCCGAAACAAAGTTCATGCTCTTGTCAGCATCAAGCTTTGATGAATTGGAAAGCCAGGGCGTGAGAATCCCGCAGGACTGTTACATGCCAAAACCCATCCAGCCGGCGGTATTCATTGATGCAGTGATGCCGTTTTTGGTCTGAAAATAGATCATATTGATCTAATATTTGCCAAAAAAATGACCTACTGTGTTTCTAGGATCAACTCTTGGTAGCATAATGCTATGCTGCAAAGAAGTTGGGGTGAGGTAGGTATGAGAATTCTCGCGGTAGATGACGAACCGCTCTTGCTTGAAGTCGTGAAAACGTCTTTGGGTCAGCTTGGGTACCAGGATGTTACCCTCGCAAATTCCGGTGCCGAGGCACTGACGGCGATGGAAAATGCCTCGGTGCCGTTCGATTGCTTCCTATTTGATATTCAAATGCCGGAAATGGACGGCATCACGCTTATTGGGGCAACTCGGGAAAAGCCCGCCTACAAACGCTCGCCAATCCTTATGCTGACTCGAGTTTCGGAGCGAGAGGCTATTGACGCCGCCTTTGCCGCAGGGGCGACTGATTACATCAACAAACCGCTGGACCGGATCGACCTCAAGGCGCGTATGGGCATGGTAGATCGCCTTGTCGAGGAGCGCCGCAGAGCGAATGCCGTGTCGGCGGTTGCACAGGCTGCGGAACGTCACGACCCAGCACCGTTTGAAACCCCATTGTTCATGGACGGTATCGGCGGGTTGGTGGAATATCTCGCGCTGGAAAACTATGTGCTGACGCTTGGTCGCAAGCAGATGTTTTCGATTGCGGCGCTTGGCTTCAGTGTCGAGAACGCGGCCGCCATATATCGGCGCGCGCCAGGATTGCAATTTGAATACATGCTTGGCGACGTGGCTACAGTGATCTTCGAGGTGATGAAAGCCAACAATCTGATGTTCGCGCATGCAGGTGGTGGGGATTTCATCTGCCTTCTCCCGCGGATGAACGAAATTGACCCAGAGCAGATCGAGGATGAATTGCGTATTGCGTTGTCGGATTTTTCTGGACTTTATGCTGCTGACGGAATGCCGATACCGCGCGTGCGCGTTGGTCAGCCGGTAAGGAGTAACGTGTTTTCATTAACGCGTGCGGACCAGATCCTGACCCGTGCCCTGGCAGAGGCGCAACCCAAGGATGCGATGCCAGAGCCGGCGTGGAAGCGAGCGCTTAAGTAGGATGGGACAGAGCATGCCAGAAAATATGTCTGAGCACGATGCGTTTCTCGAACGCGCACTGGCACCTGTGCGGGCCCGATTTGTTGAGGCGATCGAAGGGCATATCCTGTCTTTCGAAGCAATGCGCCAAGAGGCTCGGCGCGGGAATGAGGTGCATACTTCCTTGACGGAAATTGGCCAGTTGGCGCACCGAATCGCCGGTATTGCCGGTTCCGTCGGCTATGCAGGTATCGGAGAAAAAGCTAGCGCGGTTGAACGGCGCGTCATCGATTGTCAGAATGAAGGCTTGGCCGATCAGGACTGCTTGGCATCGGTCGAAGAGGTGCTTGAACCTCTTCTGGAGTTACTTGAAACAAAATTGGACGATTAGCCCTGCACAAGGCTCAGGACGGAAGAAGGGCGGAAAGTGATTGCTGCAAATCCTTCAAGCCAAATGGCTTGGGAACATGCGAATCAAAGCCTGCTATTACGTATTCGGCTATCTGATGTGCCATTGCATTGGCGGTCACGGCAATGATCGGTGTGGGTGGTTTGCCGGCAGCCTCCTCAATTTCCCTGATTTCTTGCAGGGCGGTTATCCCATCTTTGACCGGCATAGAAATGTCGAGCATGATCAAGTCATAGTCCGTGTCTCGGGCCTCATTCACGGCCTCTTGGCCGTCCGTGACGATGGTTGCGGATACTCCGAGCCGTTTCAGCATCGCTGACAGGATTTCGCGGTTCGCCGCATTGTCGTCGGCAGCCAGAACGCGGCGCCCCTCGAAGGAGCAGTCCCCGTTACTTGGCTCTGTGGGCGGTGCTTCTATCTCTTGCGTAGCCATTTCAAGTGGCAGGGTGACCTCTGTGGTCGTGCCCTTGCCGGGAACGCTCTGAACATCGATGTCGCCATTCATCAGCAGAACAAGCTGGCGGACGATCGACATGCCCAGACCTGTGCCGCCGAACCGGCGCGTGATCGAACTGTCGGCTTGCGTGAAATCCTCGAACAAGTGTGCCGTCTGCTCTTCTGTCATGCCGATGCCTGTGTCAGCGACAGTGATCTTGATCGGCCGATCCGCCCGGCCGGATACCGTCAAGGTGATGCCACCTGTCTCGGTGAACTTGATCGCATTGCTAAGCAGGTTGTGCAGGATTTGCTGGACACGATGCGTGTCGCCCATCCGGGGCATTTCACTTCCCGATCCAACAAGTACATCAAGGGACAGGCCCTTTTCCTGGGCTTTTAGGATATGGATGTCTTCGAGGCGACGGACCAGGTTATCAACGCGGAACGGCGCATGTTCCAGTTCGAGACGACCGGCCTCGATCTTGGACATGTCCAGAAGATCGTTGAGGATGTTCAGTAGAGCCTCACCCGACTGGCGGATCAGGGCAATCATGCGGTGCTGCTCTGGGTTTGTGAGGGAGGATTCCAATAGCTCGGCCATTCCCAGAACACCATTGAGAGGCGTGCGGATTTCGTGGCTCATGTTGGCAAGGAATTGCGACTTTGCCTGGTTGGCGGCTTCGGCACGCTCCGTCGCCTCGACCAGTTCGGTGACGTCGGCGCCAACTCCGCGATATCCGGTAAAGTTTCCTTCGTCATCAAACACCGGTGCGCCAGAGATTCGGAACCACCGATCACCGCCCGAGCCCTGCTTCGGCATCAAGTAGGTGAAATCCCGGAAGGGTTCTCTGGCTTCCAGGATCTTGTTGAGCCCGTCCCAATCTGCCGCTGCAACGGCGGCGGGGTTGACGCTGACTACCTCGTCGCGGGTTTTGCCATAGAAGACATCCGGCTCCGCCCCAGTCGCACGGCCGACGCTTTCAGATATGAAGGTAAAGCGCAGGTCCGGTCCCTGTTCCCAATACCAGTTGTTCGACACGCTCGAGATGTCGTAGAAGCGCTGTTCGGCTAGGTCGCGTTCTTCAATCGTGGCTTCAAGCTGGGCCTTGGCATCGGCAATGGCAGCTTCGCGCGCTTTTTGTTCGCTGATGTTGATATGCACGCCCGACATCATGAGTGCGCGGCCATCAGGCGCACGCCGGGTAACGCGCGCACGGCTGAGCACCCATATGTAATGCCCGTCCTTGTGTCGCAGGCGCAGTTCGTTCTCGAAGGTATGCCGTCCCTCGGTAAGGAAAACGTCCTCTTGTGAGAGTTTATCAACATCGTCCGGGTGCACGAACTCGCGGAAGCGTGATAGCGTCATTGGCTCCAGTTCGGCGCGATCATAGCCGATCATGTTGGCCCAGCGATCATTGATGATGTTCGCACCGCTCCGCAGGTCAGCCTGGAACGTGCCAACCTGTGCCCCGCTTATGATATCCGCCAAGCGGCGCTCTGCTTCGACAATATCGGTGACATCAATCCGCAGGCCGACGCGGCCGCCGTTCGGTGTCCTCTGCTCAAGCAAGCGAATGGTGCGTCCGTCGGCCAGATGCAAGAGCGTGTCGCGCTTTTCGTTTTCGGCGTCCGCGCGCATTGCGTTCAACCAGGATTGCGCGTCTTCTTGAGCGTCCGCGTAGATTCCCTGCTGAATTCCTGCACGCTGAATATCGGAAAGCTTGCGACCGATTGAAATTTCGCCGGCAATCTCGGGGTAAAGGTCACGGTAGGTGCTGTTGAACAGTACCAGGCGGTCATCGGAGTCCACCAAAACGAAACCATCGGGCAGCGCCTCGATCGCCGTGGTCAGTGTTTCATGCGCAGCACGTGCGGCTTCTGCAGCCGCGATGCGTTCTCGTTCTCTCTCGATTCGATCGGACAGGTCGATTACGAAACACCAGACCGTCTTGCGCCCTTTCGGGTCTTCCCCAACCGCGCCGCGCACCTCGACGGGCACATTTGCTCCGGACTTGTGGCGGTATTTAACTTCGATTGGCGCAAATCCCCCTGTTTCACGCATCTCGTGTATGAAATGGCGCACTGGTGGCATGTCATCCGTTTCGGCCATCAGATCGGGAAAGGACATGCTGCGCAATTCGTCACGGGAATGACCGGTGATCTGTTCCATCGTGGCGTTGGAGTGAAGAATGGCGCCGGTTTCGAAATCCAGTTGCATGATGCCGCTTGGTGCGATGTCATAGATATGGCGGAAAAGCGCCTCGCGCCGCTCCAGCCGGTCACGAGCTGCCCGCTGGGCCGAAACATCCAGATGTATGCCCGCCAGAAGCAGTGCTTTGCCCTGTGCGTCGCGTCTTAGTACCTGCCCACGGGATTGAATCCACGTCCAGTGACCAAATTTGTGACGCATCCTGAATTCGACCGTGAAATCGCTGGCTTCACCTTCGAGGCATTTATCGAGTGCTGCCTTGACACGATCATGATCGTCTTCGTGGCAAAGCTCCCAGAAACCCAGCATCGTGGATGGTTCGAGTTCATGGACCGAGTATCCCAACATCTCGGCCCATCTTTCATTGATCGTGTTCTTACCGGTGGGCACGTCAAGCTCCCATGACCCGACACGCGCCCCGGTAATCATGTTTTCAAAGCGTTCCTCGGCCTCGCGCATCTCCGTGATATCGGTATGAACCGCAATCAGCCCGCCATCTGCCGTGCGCCTTTCGCGCACTCGGATGACACGCCCGTTGGACAGCGTTTGAACGATGTCTTGCTCCGCGTGCTTGCGTCCGACCAACCGTTTTTTGATCCACTCTTCTTCGCAGCCTTTGGTTTCGGCGAGTTGGTCGTGCTCAATTGCATACTGCTCGATTTCCTCGAATGTGACACCGGGCTTCAGTATTGGCGCAGTCAGGGAATAGATTTCTCTGTAGCGCTCATTGCACATGACCAGCCGATCATCCTGGTCGAAAAGGGCGAATGCATCATCGATCGTCTCTAGGGCTTGAAGTAGTTCGGTGATCGGGGTTTCGGTGGCATCCTGAGGCGCTTGCGCATCTTCGGCCGGCGCGTTGTGACGCCACACATGCATCATGCCATCCGCCAGTGTGGACAGCGCGTGTTCGCCATTCTGTGGCAACTCCTTGCCCATCATGGCAAGGACACCAGCGAGTTCTTTCTTGTCTGAGACAGGGACAAGTGCCATGCCCCCTTTTCCATCGGCGGTATCGGCTTCCTTGGCCCGGACTATTTTCCCTTGCGAGAGCTTCTTTCGCCAAGGCGTAATGAACTGGTCGATGGCATTCTCAGGGCAAGAGGCCCCGGTGGCCGTTATTGTCTTGCCATTCTGCAGAACAAGGAGCGCATCACACGCAAGCTCTTCACTCAGCACATCCAACACATCGCGTAGGGTCGTCTCGGCGGTATTGGGGTGCACGCGAAGCAGCATTCCCATGAGCCTTGTCGCCAACCTGTCATACGAATGATTCATTGTTTTGACGCCTCAGTCTGCTCAGTCCCGCGCTATGCGCGCGAGTGATCGGATTTTCCCGATTTTTAGCCATAATGTATTCACAACCCGTCAAGGTAAATGCAATTCTTGTGATTTCTCTTTTTGCTAGCTCATGACAAATTGTCTGCTTGGCCAACATGAAAGGTGGCCATGCCCATGATTTCGAGGCCGAAGGCACGTGTGTTGCCATCGTTTTCATGCAAGGCTAATAGCATCACGGGGATTATTTGTAGGGTTAGTCGCTGCTGTCGCGCCCGCCCATCCTGGCCTGTTCGCGCGCACTGGGATGTTCAGAAGCCACGAATGGCACCTTGCTCACGATCGCAGAAACCGGCTCTCCGGAAGTTTCACTGTACTGCTCGGGCAGTTCCACGCAGAGCCGTGTACCGATATCCGATTTTTCCCAAGGCACATAGCCAAGCGCGATATTTGTTTCCAGTTCCGGTGACCACCAGGGCGAGGTGATATAGCCACAGCGAATACCGCCTTCATCGGCGATCAGCCAGAAATCCGGTGCGTAATCCGTTATTGGTTGGCCCCCCATTTTTAACCCCACAAGCTTCAGTCTGAACGGGTAATCCCCCGTTTCGATCTTCTCGCGCTGACGTTCCAGCGCCGTCTTGCCAATGTAGTCCACAGATTTCTTGCGCGGCACTTGGTACGCCAAGTTCACTTGGAATGGCGATGTCTCTGTATCCATGTCCTGCCCCCAACTCAGGATGCCTGCGGCGATGCGGCGATGATGGGCGGGTGCGATTACCCGCAAACCATAGCGCGCGCCAATAACGCGTATCCCATGCCAGACTGCCTCGGCGGTCTCGGTGGCGTTGCGAACATATACCTCGTAGCCCTTTTCGCCGGAAAAACC
>CAZOKA010000079.1:0-2595 GCA_964580265.1 uncultured Rhodobacterales bacterium
CCGAACACAACCAGATCGAACGGATCGACCGGAATGATTCGAGATGCCATGTATCGCGCCCTTTCGGTGTCTGGTGCTGCCCACATTGATAGCCGCATGTGGTGGGCCAATCACCCATTGAAATGTTAGCGCAAACATATCCAAGCTGACACATGATCACAATGGTGTCAGGCACCGAATACGCCCTTCTAACCGAATGACCAGCACGATAGCCTTGCTGCAGTTTCACGATACGGGTGTCACATGAAAGATCTTAGCGCCAACCACGGAAAATTCACCGACCCGACCCTGACCGCCGACGGCAGCCGCCGCGCCACCGTCGCGCTGGAGCGGGCCGAAACCCTGTGGTTCAACACCGGCAGCCTGTGCAACATCACCTGCGCCAATTGCTACATGGAAAGCTCGCCCAGCAACGACGCGCTTGTCTACATCACCGCCGAAGAGGTCGCAGACTACCTCGATCAGATCGAAACCCGCGGCTGGCCGGTGAAAGAGATCGGCTTCACCGGGGGCGAGCCGTTCATGAACCCCGACATGATCGCCATGGCCCGCGACGCGCTGAGCCGCGGGTACGAGGTGCTGATCCTGACCAACGCGATGCGCCCGATGATGCGCAAGCGCGTGCAGGCGGGGCTTGCCGGGCTGATCGCGGAGTTCGGCAATCGCCTGACACTGCGCATATCGCTCGATCACTGGTCACGCGAGAAGCATGACGCCGAACGCGGGCGTCACGCCTTCGCCCGCACGATCGAGGGCATGGAATGGCTCAGGGATCGGGGCGCGCACATGGCGGTCGCAGGCCGCACCACATGGGACGAGACCGAGGCCCAGAGCCGCGCCGGTTATGCCGCGCTGTTCGCGCGCTACGGCTTCGACATCGACGCGAAAAACCCCGCCATGACGGTGCTGTTCCCGGAAATGGACGAAACCGTCGAGGTGCCCGAGATCACGACCGATTGCTGGTCGATCCTCGGCAAATCGCCGGGCGACGTCATGTGCGCCTCCTCGCGCATGGTGGTCAAGCGCAAGGGCGCCGACAAACCCAGCGTTCTGGCCTGCACCCTTCTGCCCTATGCGCCCGAGTTCGAGCTGGGCGAAACCCTGGCCGAGGCCGAGCGCGACGTCGCCCTCAACCACCCCCATTGCGCCAAGTTCTGCGTGCTGGGCGGCGCGTCCTGCTCGGGCTGATTTACCCCGCCGCGCCGTCGCCGGGCCGCGACACGGTGCCGCCCGCCACCGCCGCACGCACGCCCGTGGTCGTCCGGCACGACGTCGGCAGCCCGCGCAGCACCCTCACCGCCAGGTAGGCAAACGCCTGCGCCTCCAGCATGTCCCCGTCCAGGCCCACATCCTCGACCGGGGCCACCGGGCAATCCAGGCTGGCGCGCAGCATCTCCATCATCACCGGGTTATGGCGCCCGCCCCCCGTCACCAGCAGGCGCCCGGGCGGGGCCGGGCAATGCTCCATCCCGCGCATCACAGATACCGCCGCCATCGCCGTCATCGTCGCCGCGGCATCGGCATCCGGCAACTCGCTCACCAGCTCCAGCATGTTGGCAAAGGCGTTGCGGTCCAACGACTTGGGCGGCAGCTTCAGGAAATAGCCCTCTTCCAGGAACATCTCCAACGCGCCCTCGGCCACCTGCCCCTGCGCCGCCAGCGCCCCGCCCGCATCATGACTCAGGCCCCGGCGCTGCATCATCAGATCGTTCAGCGGCGCGTTGGCCGGCCCCGTGTCAAACGCCAAGAGCGCGCCCTCACCCTCAGGGCGGGCAATGCGCGGGTCCGCCCACGTGAGGTTCCCCACCCCCCCGAGGTTGAGAAACGCCACCGGCCCCGTCGCCCCGATCCACCGCGCGCAGGCGTGGTGGAAAAACGGCGCCAACGGCGCGCCCTGCCCGCCAAGGCGCACATCCGCGCTTCGGAAATCCCACACCACCGGCACACCGAGCCGCGCGGCCAGCGCCGCGCCATCGCCCGCCTGGTGCGTGCCGCGCCCACCTGGATCATGCGCCAGCGTCTGACCGTGAAACCCCACCAGGTCGATTCCGTCGAACTTCGCCAGCACCTCTTGGTGAGCGCGCTGCACCACCTGCGTTGCCGCCGCCACGTCCTCGCCCTCCGGCCATTGCCCCAGCGCCGCGCGCAGGCACGCCTGCTCATCCGCGTTATAGGGACGATAGACCACCGGACCAAAGCCCACGATATCTTCGCCGTCGGTCTCGATCACCGCCGCATCGACTCCGTCCAGGGACGTACCCGACATCGCGCCAACTGCCCTGACGACCTCAGCCTTCAACATGGCCTTTTCCTTTGCTACCAGCCTGCCTATACATGCCGCGCAAATGCCCAAGGAACAACAGCCATGACCTACCACCCCAAGTCGGATTTCATGTCAGTGATGATCGAGCGCGGTTTCATGGCCGACTGCACCGATTACCAAGGCCTCGACGAGGCCCTGTGCGCCGGCGTCGTGCCCGGCTATATCGGCTTCGACGCGACGGCGAAATCGCTGCACGTGGGCTCGCTCATCCAGATCATGATGCTGCGGTGGCTGCAAAAAACCGGGCACAAGCCAATCACGCTGATGGGCGG
>CAZOKA010000079.1:2605-9123 GCA_964580265.1 uncultured Rhodobacterales bacterium
CCAAGGTGGGAGATCCCTCGTTCCGCGCCGATGAACGCCCCCTGCTCACGTCCGATCAGATCGACGCCAACATTGCGGGGATCAAGCAGGTTTTCGCTAAGTACCTGGAATACGAGGATAAAGACGAAGAGCTTTCAGCGGCGACGGCCGGGCGAGCGACGCCAACGACAAACAAGGCGCTGATGCTCAATAACGCCGAATGGCTGGACGATCTGAACTACCTCGAATTCCTGCGTGATGTCGGCCGCCACTTCAGCGTCAATCGCATGCTGAGCTTTGAGTCCGTGAAATCGCGGCTGGACCGGGAACAATCGCTGTCGTTCCTCGAATTCAACTACATGATCCTGCAGGCCTACGATTTCCTTGAACTGAACCGCCGCTACGGCTGCCGGTTGCAGATGGGCGGCTCGGACCAGTGGGGCAACATCGTCAACGGCATCGACCTGACCCGCCGGGCAATCGACAACCAGGTGTTTGGCCTCACCTCGCCGCTGCTGACCACCGCGGACGGCAAGAAAATGGGCAAATCCGCCGATGGCGCGGTCTGGCTCAATGCTGACATGCGCTCGCCCTATGAATTCTGGCAGTTCTGGCGCAACACCGCCGATGCCGACGTGGGCCGCTTCCTCAAGCTCTATACAGAGCTGCCGGTGGATGAATGTGACCGCCTCGGCGCCCTTGCCGGGTCCGAGATCAACGAGGCCAAGATCGTGTTGGCGGACGAGGTCACCACCCTGTGCCACGGCGCGGACGCCGCAGCCGCCGCCCAAGCCACCGCGCGCGAGGTGTTCGAACATGGCGGCGCGGGCAATGACCTGCCCACGCTCACGCTGTCGGCGGACGAGTTGGGCGAGGGGCTGTCGGTTGTGCAGGCCATCGTGCGCTCGGGACTGGCAAAATCGGGCAAGGACGCCAAGCGCCTGATCGCCGAAGGGGGCGCGCGGCTGGACGATGCGCCGCTGTCGGACGCGGGCCTGATGCTGACCGCCGCGGACCTGTCCAGCACGGTCAAGCTGTCGGCAGGCAAGAAGCGGCACGCATTAATCCGCTTGAAGGACTAATAAAACCGCTTTGCCCTTGCGGCGCAGGCCCGTCGCCCCCATTGTATCTACCATTCCCTCACGGCCTGCGCCCTACGGCGCAAACGCCCTGTCGGCCCCTGTCTTCTCCCTACGAAAGCCGACCCGCGCCAATGCACCCCACCGAAACGACCCCAACCGAGCCGACCGCCCCCGCACGCAACTGGATCAGGACACTGGCGCGCTACCGCGAACCGATCCTGTGGCGCAGCCTGACCGAACTGGCGCTCAGCCTGCTGCCGCTGGTGGCGATCTGGGCGCTGGCATGGTGGGTCATGTCCATCAGCCCGTTGCTGTCGATCCTGCTGGCAGCGATCAATGGCGGCTTTCTCGTGCGCCTGTTCGTGATCCAGCACGATTGCGGGCACGGTGCCTATTTCGCCAACCGCCATGTCAACGAATGGGTTGGTCGCGGCCTGGGGGTGCTGACCCTGACGCCTTATGACGTCTGGCGGCGCACACACGCCATCCACCACGCCTCGCACGGCAACCTGGACAAGCGCGGGCTGGGCGACGTGCACACGCTCACCGTGGCCGAATACCGCGCCCTGCCGTGGTATCGGCGGATGATCTACCGGCTGTATCGCAACCCCCTTGTGCTGTTCGGTCTGGGGCCGACATACCTTTTCGTGGTCCAGAACCGCTTGCCGCTGGGACTGATGCGCGCTGGCTGGCGCTACTGGCTCAGCGCGATGACCACCAACGTGCTGTTGGTCGCGGGAACGCTGGCGATCGTGTGGTTGGGCGGTTGGTACGTTTTGTTCGCCGTATTCGTACCGACCGTGCTGGTCGGTGCCTCGGCGGGCGTGTGGCTGTTTTACGTGCAGCACCAGTTCGAGGATACCATGTGGGACCGCGACCATGAGTGGAACCTGCACGAGGCGGCGCTGCACGGCTCCTCTCACTACGTGATGCCCGGGCTGCTGCGCTGGTTCACAGCCAATATCGGCGTGCATCACGTGCACCACCTCTACAGCCGAATACCGTTTTACCGCCTGCCCGAGGTGCTGCGCGATCACACCGACCTGGCCAATGCACAGCAGTTGACGATTCGCGAAAGCCTGGCCTGCGCCCGCCGCCACCTGTGGGACGAGGAAACCCGCCAGTTGCTCAGCTTCCGCCGCAGCCGCGTAATGTACGGGTAGGGGCTGGGGTTAAGGCCCGGCCCTCAAGGTACAGCGCGCGCCGGGCGAACCTCCAGTCTTGGTGCTGCCTGACGAATTCGAACTGGTCTCAGCCAGGCAGGTGAAGTTGCTCATTATGCCACGCAGAGGTTGCGCCACTCGGCGAGAGCGGCGGCACGGTTGCTCTTGAAAATGTGTCGACTGGAAAGGCTGCGTTCCGCGTTGAACCCGTTGTGGATTGAAGAGTTGACCTGCCACCGAACTTTCATCCAGCCGCAACCGGAGGCCGATTGGTGTTTACACCGATTTGCGCAGGTTGAGCAATCGCCCGAAGCGCGGAGCTTTCATCTCGCGCAGCGGGGCGGGCGATTGCGGTGGTCAAGGTCCGCGCGTAGTCGGTCGGGGTCTGGTAATCCAAGGCCGAGTGCGGGCGTTCGGTGATGTAGTCATCCGCCCATGCGGCGATCACGATACGCGCGTGTGCCAGGTTGCGGAACATGGTTTCGTTGAGCAGCTCATCGCGCATCCGACCGATGAAGCGCGCCGCTGTGCAAGAGGTCGAGGGAGGCTGACCATGCCCGCAACCGCAAGCACCTCCCCCGCAACCGTCACGTGCCGCCCAAACCAGGCGATCCATGTGTTCGGCGTTTCGCGGGCCACGATTTACCGCTGGGCGAAGGCGGGACACATAACGCTCTACCACCGGGGCGGCATGGCCTTCGTCGTCGTTGATGAAGTTCTCGGGTTTATCACCGACACAAATAGGGACTGATTGTGGAACTGGCGTCCAGAATCCGCAAATTCATCAAATTTTACAGGGATGAATGGTGCGGTCGAGAAGACTCGAACTTCCACGGGTATTACCCCACAGCGACCTCAACGCTGCGCGTCTACCAATTCCGCCACGACCGCACTGTCTAGGCTTGGTGAGGGGCATATAGCGAAGCGTGTAAAGGATGTGAAGAGAGAAATCGGTACGCTATCGCGGAAATTGCACCGGATCTGAGATGCGCAGGCGTGCGGCCTTGGCGGTTGTGATGCGTTGCCGCTGCAACTGAAACAATGACATCCCGTCAACTGGGCCTATTTTCGATTGCATAGGCAAGGCGGGATTACTGACACGTTACGCCCGCATGAAGGAGTTCACATGCCAACACCTATCCAAATCGATATCGTGTCCGACGTTATGTGCCCGTGGTGCATCATCGGATGGAAGCAGCTAGAACAGGCAATCAATGCCACGGGTCACGGCGTGACACTGCGCTGGCATCCATTCGAATTGAACCCGGATATGCCGGAGGCCGGGCAAAACCTGCGCGACCACTTGGTCGAAAAATATGGCATCACTCCACAACAAAGCACCGAGAACCGAGAGCGTATGACTGCGTTAGGCGCCGACCTTGGGTTCACGTTCAACTTCTCGGATGATATGCGGATGGTCAATTCCTTCCGCGCGCACCAGATGATCGACTGGGCCGGCACCTTGGGTAACCAGCATGTGATGAAGATGGCACTGTTCGCGGCGCATTTCACGCAGGGGCGCGACGTCAACGACCCTGAGGTGTTGATCGAGATTGCAGGGGGAATCGGGCTTGATCAATCAGAGGCACGCGCAGTACTGGACACGGCCCGCCACGCCGAAAGCGTTCGCGAAAAGCAACGATTCTGGGCCGCGCAAGGCATTAGTGGCGTTCCCGCGATGGTGTTTCATCAGCAGTTCCTTGTAACCGGCGCCCAAGGAGCCAAGACGTATGGAGAGCTGCTTGACCGGTTCGTGAACACGATCGCGTGACGTCCATGCGCAACAAAAGGGGGCGCGCCACCGTTGGCACGCCCCGAAGCTTGCACCTTCCGCGTGGGATCAATCCACCGAGAAGCTGGGTAGCGATGCCGCCTCGGGCTTGGGCATGGCATCGTCCTGGGATGTCTCGCCAAGCGCACTTGTTGCGGCTTTCAGCAGGCCCACGCGCTCGGGCTGCCCAGGCGCGATCACAGGTGTTGCCCCACCCTCAAGCGCATTGACTGCGAGAGCGTACCATTCGCGCGCGCGATCCAGGTTAGGCTCAACGCCGAATCCCTGCGACAGGTGATGGCCGACAAGTTCGGCATAGGGTGTTTGTCCGACTCCCACAAGCAACATGGCCGAGCCAAGCGCCACATCCATCTTGTCACGACGGTAGCCAGAGAACAGGCAGACCTTGGCGGTTCCCTGCAACTGCTCTGCGGACATATCCGCATCGAGGACGAACTTCTGCACCTGCCCGCGTACATCCGCGCTTCCTTGGTCGAGACGGGCAATATATGGCGCCATCGCCGGCCCGAAGGAATCGCATTGCTGGTCCACTTGTGCCTGCGTCAGACCCTGCACATTGCGCACCAAATCCTCGCCAGCTGAGATCGCGTAGCTGCGACTGAGGCAGAACTGCTCACTCATTGCCATTTCCGGGTCGGTCATGCTGGCCTGGGTCACGAAGCCGCCGTTCGAGTTGGTCAACAGGCTGACCTTGCTGCAACGGCTTGCCAGAGACGCCTCGGATTTCTTGTCTCCCGACGTCATCGGCAAGGCCGAGATGCCGCTCGACGATTGCGTGCCGTCGTCGGCCGAAACCATCTGCGTCTGCGGCTGCGACGATGTGTCGGGCGCATCATTGCCAGGAGTGTTGCTGGCCATCTTCGGGGTGTTCTCGCTCATGCGGCACACTCCCTGATGGCAGCTGAACATCGCCGGCTTGGCCTCGTAGGTCAGGAAATCGTTGCGCTTGTAGCCATCCGGCGTCGAGGCAAACACCATGACCGAACAACTCGTATCGCCACACCAGAAGGAACTACCCGTCACCGAGGTATCAAGGACATAGTCGGTTTTTCCATCGCCGTTCAGATCGGCGAGTTGCACGAATCCTGACCGCTGCAGCAACTGCTCTGGGCTGGGGTCACTGGACGCGGCTATTTCATCCACTGCATCGGACACCTCTGGCGGCATGCCGCCATAACTGGCGCTGCGGGTTCCGCCAGCCTCACCATGCCAAGTTTGAAGCAAACTGCGCACACCCTTGGAACTGTTCATTGCCTTGATCACCTGCGGCCCCCCTACCTGCGCACGGTTGTGCGAAGATACGAGCAACTCGCGCTGGTACGCGGTCAACTCTCCGGTCACGGGAAAGCCCATGTAGGCTTGGTACTGCCGCACCGCCGCACGGGTGCGTGAGCCGATTACACCATCTGGCGTGCCCGCCGGAAAGCTGAAATAGTTCAGAGCAGTCTGCGTTTCACGGTTGGTCTGCCGCTGCGCGGAATAGGCGTTTGAACGGTAAACGCGTTTGCGCTTGTTCTTTGTCGCCTCGTTTACGATGACCCCCCCGATGATTCCGCCTATCAGGCCGGACCCCAAGCTATCGGCCGCAACTGGCGCCGCAGGGACGCCAAGCGCCACCCCGGCCACCAGCGCGGCCTTCAATGATTTGGAAAACATTGCAAATCCTCCTTATACCAAATGCACCTGTCCCGATTCTTTCTTATGGTAGCACGATTCGGATCGTTATTGGGTACAGCGGCAACATCGGATTTTCAGGGTGAGCGCCCCGTTTCGCCACCCGAGTGGAGGCCAGACCATGGTCGAATGGATCGTATCAGAGGGGCTGACGGACTATCGCAGTGCCGAAGTGGCCATGGAAAATCGCGCCTCGGCGATCGCGACCGGCACCGCGGACGAGGCCATCTGGCTCGTCGAGCACCCCCCGCTATATACCGCCGGCACCAGCGCCCGGCTGTCCGACCTGACAGACCCGGACCGTTTTCCCGTCTACCCAACCAAGCGCGGGGGGCAATATACTTACCACGGGCCCGGGCAACGCGTCGTCTATGTCATGCTGGATGTCGGCAGCAGGGGGCATGACGTGCGCCGCTTTGTCCAGCAGCTCGAGAATTGGGTAATCAGTACGCTGGACAGCTTCAACATCAAGGGTGAGTTGCGCGATGGCCGGGTGGGTGTTTGGGTGACGCGCCCCGACAAGCCGCTGACTGCTACCGGCGCGGTCCCGGAAGACAAGATTGCAGCAATTGGCATTCGATTGCGCAAATGGATCAGCTTTCATGGCATTTCCATCAATGTTGACCCCGACCTGTCGCATTTCGACGGCATCGTGCCATGCGGCATAACCGAACATGGGGTGACAAGCCTTGTCGATCTTGGTTTGCCAGTAACGATGGCGGACGTGGATGTGGCGCTCAGGCGCAGTTTTGCTTCGGTCTTCGGGCCAGTTAACCGTCCCGAAAGTGAATGGGCTGCCCTGCGATGAATTGCCCGTTGCACCCAAAA
>CAZOKA010000080.1:0-9120 GCA_964580265.1 uncultured Rhodobacterales bacterium
GTGGAAGAAATGCGCTGACAATAACGCGCCAGCCGCCGGCCACGAAGGCAGAGCAAGACGCAACCGGTGCACGATTGCCGGGGGCAGAAAGGCGAACATGGCGGATACACAGGCACCGGGGCGCATCGACGCGCCGCAACAGGGGCAAAGCATCGGTGCATTGGTGAACTGGATTGGCGCGGCGGTATCGCTGCTGTTGATCGTCGGTGTGGCGACTTGGGGCTATCGGCTCATGGTGCGCGACGTCAGCGGTGTTCCGGTGATCCGCGCGGCCAGCGGGCCAATGCGTGTGCAGCCCGATGATCCGGGTGGCAAACCGGCAGAAAACATGGGTTTGGCGGTTAATACCATCGCCGCAGAAGGTGCCGCCGAGGCCCCGGCGGATCGATTGGTGCTGGCGCCACCGCCGCTCGATCTGACGGACGAGGATATACTGCCGGCGGACCGGGCCCCGGATAATGCAGCGCAGGACACCAGCGAGGACACGGGCATGGAGGCACTGATCGCCGAGCTGACAGCCAGCGCCAAGCCGCTCGACCAAACCCCAGGCGCACAACCCAAGCCCGAGACAATCGAAGAAACCAGTCAAACCGCCGCCGAAACGCCCGCCGACCCGGACGGTCTGGCGCGCTCACTGCGTCCGCGCGTGCGCCCTGAACAGGTGGTTGCGCGACTTGCCTCGACCGACCCGGCTGTTGCGCCCGGTGCAAGCCCTGTCGATGTGGACCCCGACACCATCGCGCCCGGCACCCGCCTGGTGCAGCTTGGCGCCTTCGACAGCGCCGACGTGGCGCGCAACGAATGGACCCGCCTGTCAGGGCGGTTCGGCGATTACCTCACTGGCAAGAAACGCGTGATCCAGCGCGCCGAAAGCGGCGGGCGCACCTTCTACCGGCTGCGGGCCATGGGCTTTGCCGACCTGGGGGATGCACGGCGGTTCTGTTCGGTCCTCGTGGCCGAAAACGCCGATTGCATCCCGGTCGTCACGCGGTGAGCGCGCCCGGCGCGGTCATCCTCGATCCGCTCGGCCCGCGGCTGAGCGCAGGGGAGCGTGCGTTCTTTCGCGAGGTGGACCCGTTCGGCTTCATCCTTTTCGCCCGCAATATCGAGGACGCCGCGCAACTGCGTGCGCTCTGCGCCGCGCTGCGCGATTGCGTCGGGCGCGACGCCCCCATCACCATCGACCAGGAAGGCGGCCGCGTGCAGCGTCTGCATCCGCCGCTGGCGCGTGATTGGCCCCCGGCGCTGGACCACGTCGAACAGGCCGGGCAGGATGCCGGCGTGGCGATGTATCTGCGCGCCCGCATCATCGCGCATGAGCTGCGCGCCCTCGGGATCGACAGCAACTGCGCCCCGCTGGCCGACGTGATCGGCCCGCGCACGCACCCTTTCCTGCGCAATCGTTGCTACGGCGATGCGCCGGGGCAGGTGGCGCTGCTGGCGCGGGCGGTGGCCGACGGGCTGTTGGCGGGCGGCGTGCTGCCGGTACTCAAGCACATCCCCGGCCACGGCCGCGCGGTGGTGGACAGCCACATGACCTTGCCGATGGTAGACGCTGACGCCGATACCCTGAATCAGGTCGATTTCGCCCCGTTTCGGGCGCTGTCGGACCTGCCGATGGCGATGACCGCGCATGTCGTCTACCGCGCGCTCGACGATCTGCCCGCCACCCTGTCGCCGCTGGTGATGGCGCAGGTTCGGCGCGATATAGGCTTTGATGGCCTGGTCATGACCGACGACATCTCGATGAAAGCCCTCAGCGGCGCCCCCGCCGACCTGGGCCGTGCCGCGCTTGCGGCGGGCTGCGACGTGGTGCTGCACTGTAACGGCTCGCTTGACGAGAAACGCGCCGTGGCGGGCGCCGCCGGCCGCCTGTCGGGCGCCGCCCTGCGCCGGGCCGAGGCCGCCATCGCCGCGCGCCGCACCCCCGATGATGTTGACATAGACGCGCTCACCGCGCAGCTTGAGACGCTTGGCAACGGGCACAGGCATGGCTGACGACACATTCCAGGAGGGCAGGACCGAACAGGGCGATGGCGCCGTCGCCGCGCGGCTGGCCGCCGAGGCGTTGATCGTCGATGTGGACGGATTCGAGGGGCCGCTCGACCTGCTGCTGTCGCTGTCGCGCACCCAGAAGGTGGATCTGCGCCGCATCTCGATCCTGGAACTGGCGCGCCAATACCTGACCTTCGTGGAGCGCGCCAAGCAGCTCAGGCTGGAACTGGCCGCCGATTACCTGGTGATGGCGGCGTGGCTGGCCTTTCTCAAATCGCGCCTGCTGCTGCCGCCGGACCCGCACGAGGATGGCCCCTCGGGCGAGGAAATGGCCGCTCACCTCGCGTTTCAGCTTGAACGGCTTCAGGCAATGCGCGACGCGGCGGCCAAGCTGATGGCGCGCGACAGGCTGGGCCGCGACATCTTTGCGCGCGGCCTGCCCGAGGACGTGACCCGCGTGCGCAAGGTGCGCTACACCGCCACGCTGCTGGACCTGATGCAAGGCTACGCGCGGCTGCGCACCCGCGACGAATTCCGCCCCTACGTCATGGACCGCGACGCCGTGTTTACCATGGAAGAGGCGCTTGACCGGATGCGCGGGCTGATCGGTTATTCGGGAGACTGGACGGATATTGCCGGCTTCCTGCCCGATGGCTGGACGGAAGACCCAGCGCGGCGGCGCTCGGCCACCGCCTCGACCTTCGCCGCCTCGCTGGAACTGGTCAAGGAAGGCAGCGTCGAGTTGCGCCAGAGCGACACCTTCGCGCCGATCCAGTTGCGCCGCAAGGAGTAGGATGATGACCGACGAAAACCAGCACACAGGCGCGCAGCAAGACACCGGTGAAAGCCTGTTCGAGGCCCCCCCGATCGCCGAGCAGGAGCGCATGGTCGAGGCGATTCTTTTCGCCACGGCCGAGCCGGTGACCGTGGCCGAGCTGACTGATCGGATGCCGCATGGCTGCGATCCGGCCGAGGCGCTGGCGCTGCTGCGCCGCCGCTACGAGGGGCGCGGCGTGCGGCTGGTCAAGGTGGGCGATGCCTGGGCGATGCGCACCGCGCCCGACCTGGGCCACCTGATGCACCGCGAAACCGTCGAAACCCGCAAGCTCAGCCGCGCCGCGATCGAGACGCTGGCGATCATCGCCTACCATCAACCCGTCACCCGTGCCGAGATCGAGGAAATCCGCGGCGTCTCGGTCAGCCGCGGCACCGTCGATCAGTTGATCGAGATGGAGTGGATACGCTTTGGCCGCCGCAAAATGACGCCGGGCCGCCCGGTGACCTTCGTCGTCACCCAAGGGTTCCTGGATCACTTCGGCCTTGAGAGCGCCCGCGATCTGCCGGGCCTGAAAGAGCTGCGCGCCGCCGGCCTTCTGGACAATCGCCCGCCGCCCGGCAGCCTGCCGCAGATGGGCGAGGGCGAGGATGACGACGAGGACGGCATCACCCCCGAAGGCCAAAGCGAGCTGTTCGAGGATTGATGGGGCGCGTCATCGAAGGGCCAACTTCCCCCGTCGCATAGCGACGGAGGGTCTTGCGCCCATTTTGCGAGGTAGTATTAACCTATATAAGTCAAATACTTGGGCTTGCACCCCACAGTGGGGCGCTCCCGGCCTCACCCCAAAAGCGCACGCACCCTCTCGGCTACGACCTGCGCCGTGATGCCGAATTCCTTATACAGAACTCCTGCCGGGGCCGAGGCCCCGAAGCTGTCCATCCCGACGAAATCAGCCTTGCTCTCGCGGCCCCGCTCGCCGCATAGCCAGCGGTCCCATCCCTGCCGCATGCCGGCCTCGATGCCGACCCGGACGGCCCCTCCGGGCAACACCCGCTTGCGCCAGGATTCGTCGGCCTCGGCGAACAATTCCATGCAGGGCATCGACACCACCCGCGTTCCGATTCCGTCCTCTTCCAACACCTTGCGGGCCTCCATCGCGATGGCCACTTCCGATCCGGTCGCAATCAGGATCGCCTGCCGCTTGCCCGTCGCCTCGGCGATCACGTAGGCGCCGTTGGCCACCATGTTGCGATTGCGATGCTCGGTCCGCAGCGTCGGCACCCCCTGCCGCGTCAGCGACAGAACCGAGGGTGTCGTCGTTGCCGTCAGAGCCAGCTCCCACGCCTCGGCCGTCTCGACCGTATCGCAGGGCCGGAACACGCGGGTATTGGGCGTGGCACGGCTGATCGCAAGGTGCTCCACCGGCTGGTGGGTGGGGCCATCCTCGCCCAATCCGATGCTGTCATGGGTCATCACGTAGGTCACGGGAACCCCCATCAGCGCCGACAGCCGCATCGCCGGGCGGGCGTAATCGGTGAAGCACATGAAGGTGCCCCCGTAGGGCCGCACCCCGCCATGCAGGGCCATGCCGTTCATCGCCGCCGACATGCCATGCTCGCGAATCCCGTAATGGATATAGCGGCCCTTTCGGTTGTCCACGTCGAACACGCCCAGATCGGCCGTCAGCGTATTGTTCGACCCGCTCAGGTCGGCCGAGCCTCCCACGGTTTCCGGGGTGACCGGGTTGATGACCTCGAGAACCATCTCGCTGGACTTGCGGGTGGCCACCTTGGGCGCCTCGGCGCTGATCTGCTTTTTCAGCGCCTTGATGCGCGCCGATAGCTTGCGCGGCGCCTCGCGGGCGTAAATGCGGGCAAACTCATCCTGCCGCCGTTGCGAGAGGGTGGCGAGCCGCTCTTGCCACGCCGCGCGCTCGGCGGCGCCGCGGCGGCCGATTTCTTCCCACTGGGCCTTGATCTCGCCCGGCACCACGAACGGCGGCGCCGTCCATCCATAGGCGGCCTTGGTGTCCGAGATCAGCGTCTCGTCGGTCAGCGCGCCGTGCCCCTTCGCGGTATCCTGCGCCGCCGAGCCAAGCGCGATATGCGTCTTGCAGGCGATCATCGAGGGTTTGCGCGCGGCCTTGGCGGCGCTCAGCGCGGCATCGATCGCATCGGGGTCGTGGCCGTCGATCTCCTGCACATGCCAACCTGCGGCGCGAAAACGCTGGATCTGGTTGGTGCGGTCGGCCAGATCGACCTTGCCGTCGATGGTGATGCTGTTGTTGTCCCACAATACCACCAGCTTGCCCAGGCGGTGCCGACCGGCCAGGCCGATCGCCTCGTGGCTGACCCCTTCCATCAGGCAACCGTCGCCGGCGATCACGTAGGTCATGTGATCGACCACTTTACGGCCATAGCGGGCGCGCTGAATTTCCTCGGCGATGGCAAAGCCGACGGCGTTGGTTATCCCCTGGCCCAAGGGGCCGGTGGTCGTTTCGATGCCGCTGGCGTGGCCGTATTCGGGATGGCCTGCGGTTCGCGCGCCCCACTGGCGGAAATTGCGGATTTCGTCCATCGTCATGTCGGCATAGCCGGTCAGATGCAGCAAAGAATACAGCAGCATCGAGCCATGCCCCGCCGACAGGATGAAGCGATCGCGGTCGGGCCAGTTCGGATCGGCGGCATCGAACTTGAGATGCTTCTCAAAGAGAACCGTCGCCACGTCGGCCATGCCCATCGGCATACCGGAATGGCCGGAATTGGCGGCGTGGACCGCGTCGAGCGTCAAGGCGCGGATAGCCGCCGCCTTGGTCCAGTGATCGGGGTGAGATGTGCGCAGGGTGGTGATATCCACGGGCTTGGCATCCTTTGATGTGGCTATGCTTGGTTGCTGCATATCAGCCTAGCGGTGAAGATCAAGCATCGGCCTAAGCCATTGGTGTCAAAGGGGGCGCATTTTGCTGCTGCATTGGATAAACTCGGGACCAAACGGCGCCAGGGTTGATTCGGGCCTGAGCGGGGCGCAAAAACGGGGATTGAGGATGATGAGCGAGATCACCGAGCTAGAACGCAGGTTGACGGCGGCGATGGACCGCATCGGGCAGGGCCTGGAGGGGCTGTCGGATCGGGGTGTGGCGCCAGATGCGCCCGCGGATGACGCCGGGGGGGAAGATGCGGCGAAGCTGCGCCAGGATCTTGAAGACGAGCGCCTGGTGACGGCGCAGCTCGAAGAGCGGATCAAGGCATTGCATCGCAAGCATGAAGAGCGGGTCACCGCGCTGGAGAAAGAGCTGTCGGAGGCCCGCGCCGCCCTTTCGGAGATGGGCGAAGCGCTTGAAAAACTGAAGGAATCCGAGGATCGCCTGCAACAAGATGCACAGGCGTTGCGCGCCGCAGGCGGGGAGGCGGGCGCAGAGTTGATGAACGCGAGCCTCAGCGCGGAACTGGACACGCTGCGCGCCGCGCGCGCCGCCGAGAAATCCGAGGCAAAGGCGATCAAGGCCGCGTTGGAGCCGCTGCTGACCAGTGACGCGAAGGAGGAAAAGTGATGCCGGAGATCGAAATTCAGATTGGGGGGCGGGGGTTTGATGTTTCTTGCCAGGAGGGCGAGGAGCAGTACCTGCACTCGGCCGCCGCGATGCTGGATAACGAGGCATCGATCCTGACGCGCCAGATCGGGCGGTTGCCGGAATCCCGGATGCTGTTGATGGCGGGTTTGATGCTGGCCGACAAGACCGCCGGGATCGAGGATAGCGTCAAGGAAAAAGACAACAAGATAAAAGAGTTGGAAGACGAACTTAAGAAATTGCGCGAAGTTCCGGCGCCTCAGCCGGAGCGTGTCGAGGTGCCGGTGGTGCCTGCCGAGGTAACCGAAACGCTGGCCGAATTGGCAGCGCGGGCCGAGGCTTTGGCCGAGCGCGTGGAGGAGACCGCCAAAGCCTGAACGCGGACCTGAACACGGACCTGAAAACGGGCCTGGGCGCAGGGGCGCGCGGTGCGTTTACAATCATACAGAACGTATGGTTCGCGGCTTGAAATGTACATTTCGTACCAAACCCGGCCAATTTCCGCCACGCGGGACCGTCAAGGCGCGAAAGCCAGGGCCGGGCCGGTGCGGAAATAGGACACGTTGTTGGTGAAGGTGCTGTCCGGCACCAGCCGGATCAGTCGCCCGTCGGGCGCGTCGATGCGCGCGATGGTGTCGATGAACCAGGGGTTCCAATCCTTCTCGGGACCGAGGTACTTGCGCAGCAGGCGGCGGAACAGGGTGGGGCGCATCGCGACCACCTCGGCGCTACCTCGCAAGCCCAGATGCAGCAGGATACCGCCGGGGCCATCGAACTCGACAATCTCGACCGCGCAGCGCGGATCATGCGCCAGGCGGCGGGCGGAGCTGCTGCCGTCGGTCGTGGGCATCCACAGTGCACCATCTTCCCACAGGAACCATACCGGCGCGTTGCGCGCTGCGCCATCGGGCGTGGTGGTGGCGAGGTTGGCCATCAGCGGCTTGTGCAGCACGGCCTCGGGCGGGAAAGGGTACATCGTCATGCGGTGCAGCATGACACGGCGCGCGGCAGGCGGCAATCGCCGCGCGTTCAGGCCTCGCGCCAGAAGGCGGGGCTGAACAGGACCAGCACCGTCAGCATTTCAAGCCGCCCAAGGAACATGCCCACCACCAACACCAGCTTGGCCGCGTCGCCAAGGGGCGCGAAGTTGCCGGCCGGTCCGATCACCGGGCCGATGCCGGGGCCGACATTGGTCACCGCCGTGAGCGCGCCGCTGAGCGCGGTCTGGAAATCCAGCCCGAGCAGACCCAGCGCGAAGGCCAAGCATCCGAATGTCAGCGCGAAGAAGGTGAAATAGGAAATCACCCCGGCCATGACATCGTCCTCGACCTTGCGGCCCTCGTAGCGGATGGTGGAGACGGCACTCGGCAACGTGATCTTGCGGATCTCGGCGCGGGCGGCGCGCAGAAGGATGATCCAGCGCATCGCCTTGACCCCGCCGGAGGTGGAGCCGGTGCAGCCGCCGGCGGCAGTGAGGAAGAAGAACACCGCCACGGCGAACGGCCCCCACAGGGTGTAATCGGTGGTGGCGTAGCCTGTCGTGGTGACGACGGAGACCACGTTGAACGCCACCAGCCTCAGCGCGTCGAGGGGCGGCGTGCCGGTGGTCAGGGTCAGCCACAGGCTGACGCAGGCGATGACGAGGCCCATCGTCCAGAGCAGCGCCAGCACCTGTTCGCTGCGCAGGCGTCCGCGCAAAAGCACCCGGATATACCATGCGAAGGGCAGCGCGCCCATGATCATGAAGAAAGTGGCCGTCCATTGCAGAAAGGCGCTGTCGAATTGGCCGAAGGAGGAATCGGAGGTCGAGTAGCCGCCGGTGGATACCGTTGTCATGGCATGAGCGGTGGCGTTGAACACCGACATGCCGCCGATGCGATAGAGGACGGCGCAAAGCGCCAGAAGCCCGGCATAGACCGACAGCGTGGCGAAGGCGAAGCGGGCGGCGTTGCCCAGTTCCTTGTCGTTCTTGTCAGAGCTTTCGGTGCGGAAAAGCTGCATCCCGCCGACCTTGAGGATCGGCAGCAGGGCGATGCCGACGACGATGAAGCCGACGCCGCCCATCATCTGCATCATGGCGCGCCACATCAGGATGCCCCGTGGCGTGTCGTCCAGCCCGGTCATCACGGTGGAGCCGGTTGTGGTGATGCCCGACATGGATTCGAACAGCGCGTCCACCGGGGTCATCGACCACAGGTAAAGCGGCAGTGCCCCGGCGATGCCGGCGGTCAGCCAGACACTGGAGGTCAGCAGGAAGGTTTGCAGCCGCCGCAGCCCGGTGAAGGCGCGGCGCGTGGTGATTGCCAGGGCGGTGCCTACCATGCCTGTGATCAGGGCGGAGGTGGCAAACTCCGCGAAGGTGGCGGGGAAGATCACCGCGTTGATCAGCATCAGCCCGGCCGTGAACAGCAGGATCAGCCCGTTGACGAAGACCACGAAGTTCATGCGCACTCCCTGTGCATGTGCCGCATGGGTCGCGCGGCGCGTCTGACAGGGGATAGCGCGCCTGACGGGCGCAGGCAATCATGCAGATGATGGGGGGTATGCCGGTGCGCCCGGCCCGTCACGCCGGGGGCGCGCCGATTAAAAGCGGCGCACCTGCGGTGCGACGGGGGCACCATCCGATGCAGGGTGGCGAATGGCCTGTTGCGGACGTTGAAGCGTAGCACCCATGCGCGGAATCAAGGCGCGCTTGCGCGCCGCCGCGCAGCGCCCGACCGCCCGCTCGGGCGGGCGCTTTTGTAGCGTATCAAGCCGTTGATAACAAGGATGTATTTGG
>CAZOKA010000081.1:0-9076 GCA_964580265.1 uncultured Rhodobacterales bacterium
CGGTCTACAAGCAGACCTGGGCGGATATCCGCAAGATCAGCGATACGCCGATGGTAGCACAGGGCATTTCCTTCAAGTCGAAGGAATACAAGCTCTGATCCTTGCTGGATAACAATACACGCCCCGTCCCGGTTCACCGGGGCGGGATTTTTGCATGCGTGTTGGACATGCAGGGGCCAGCAGGTGCCGTTGCCGGCCGCGAGGGGCTGGCGCGATACCGGGCGCTGGAGCGGCGTGCGGCCGAAATGGGCGAGTCGAAGTTAACGGCCCTTTCTTGCAAGGTTTGGCTCGTCTGCAACCCGGCGGCGCCGCGTCGGTATCGCGTCGGTATGGGCGCCCGGCCGAGGGCGGGTTAATGCGCCGCACGCCGCGCAACGCCCCAAGATCTGGGCGGGGCGGAATGCGAGGGGGGGCGGCGGCCCCGACCGGGCCGGACACCCCCCGTCGCCCTGCGCCCCCCGTTTGGTGGGGAGGACCAAGAAAGTTTGAAACTTTCTTGAACGGAATCTTTTCAAGATTCCGTTTGCCAACGTCCGCGACAGCCCGACACCGCGCCGCGACAAATCCGGAACCTCCTGCCAGGTGGCTAACGGTCCGGGGTGCCCTGGGGACCGGGGAACCGGATTGCGCTTACCTCGGCCAGGAAGAACGGAAAGTAATCGTCAGTGCCAAACATGTTCCCCGCCTCGACCCGATGGGCAAGACGGTAGCCACCGACTTCGCGGAAATCCGAAAGGTATCCGCCGAAGGGTTGCAACCGGTGCACCTTTTGCGGGTTCGCGTTGCTCCAGCGTTGGAATACCACCTTGACGGGCCGCCCTTCACCATCGACGGTGACATCAACCGATTGCGACAACGTCCCGTGGTTCATGGTGACCCGTGCGGTATCCTTGTCCACAGGCGACCACGCGATCCCCGGCCCCGGCAACAGCGCGGCGGGTGTCCAGAATGCCGCCTCGGCCACGTATCGGCCAAACGCCGATCTTTCGTGATCCTCCGTGCCGCCCAACCGCGCGACCGGGATCAGCCAGAGCATTCGAAACCGCGTCCAATGCCCCGTATCCGACCCCGATAGCGGCAACCCGCCGCGTGTGCGCATTGCCCAGACGAACCCCTCGGGCGCGGCAAGGATCTGGCGCGCCTGCATGGGCTGATAGCGCGGCTCATCCTGCGTGCCGAGGCTGAATTGTCCGGTCATGTCGATTTCCGCGACAGGCAAAAGCGGCGTGCCGGGCAGGATGGTATAGCCGAAGTATCGCCGGGCCGGCTCTGGCAGGTCCGCAACCATGGATTTGGCAAAGCGCCGAGGATCATCAGGTTGAAGTGCCGCCAAACGCCGCCATTCCGCCCGGTCGGCGCGTTTGTCCCATACGGCAAGCACGATCAGCGCAGCCAGCAGGCCAGCCAATACAATTGCCACGGCCAATATGATTTTCATGCAGCCCCCTCACGCCGTTTTCAAACCGGCCCTGCGCCCGTCAGGCCACCAGCAGCGATAGCAGGGCAACGAACACGCCCAATACCATGAACAGACCTAGAAATCCGAGCGTGCGGCGGCGATCCTGCCGTGCGGACAGGCCACCGGAATAGTCGAACCGTTCGTAAACGATGTTTCCCATTGGTATCCCCATATCGAACAATGTATCCGAAACCGATGTCACCATGGGACCGGGCCCACAGATCAAGGCCACCGCCCGTCCTGGATCAAGCCCTTCGAGAAGGTCCGACAACTTGCCACGGTCAAGAAGGCCGGTCTGGTTCATCCATCCCTCGGAAGGGGTTTCACTGATCAGCATTACCTTTAGATCCAACACCGATTTTGCAGCTTCGATCTCGTCAAGACACGCCATGTTTTCAGGCCGGCCAGCGCCATAGGCTACGCGAACGGGGCGCGGATCGCGGCGGGCGACCAGATCACGCAGCACCCCCATGATCGGCGCGATGCCCACACCTCCCGCGATCAGCACGATGTGGTCGCCCTGATGCCGCTCCAACGTGAAGGTGCCATAGGGGCCATCTATCCCGATCGGGGTGCCGGGTGCCAGATCGCCGATCGTGCGGGTGAAATCCCCGGCTTCCTTGATGATAAAGCTGAGTCCCCTGTCCTGTGGGCTACTCGCGATCGAGAACGGATGATCGAACAGGGGAAACCGACGCGCGCCCTCGGTCATCCAGGCGAATTGCCCCGCGTGGTAACGCATCGGCGCGGTGCCCGCCGCCGGTTCGATATCAAGTTCCCAGATGCGGTCGGCCTTCTTTTCGACCGCGCGCAGACGCCAGGGCTGACGGTGCAACGCGGCCCAACGCCAACCGTAAAGCACCGCCAACGCTACCGCCACGATGCTGCCCGCCACCCACCAGCCCCACTGCAAGGGGCCATACGCGCTCAAACGCCCAATGGTAAGCGCATGATGCAACCCGCCGCCAAGGATGAGCAGCGCCAGAATGACATGGCTGGCGCGCCATGCCTCGTATCTGAACGCGGCGCGCGCCACGCCCGTCACCACCAAAAGACCAAGCGCCAACAACGCGACAACGCCGCTGCGATAGGCGGGCAACATCAGGTACGCCATAAGCCGCTCGGCCCCGCGGGACGGATCATCAAGAAATGTCGGCAGGACATAGGCCAGCGGATGCAGCAGCAGCGCCAGCAGCACCCAGTACGCGGCGAACTTGTGAAACGCCATGATCCGGTCGATTCCCATGCCGCCCGATACAAACCGAAATCGTCCCGAGCTAAGAACTTGCACCACCATGGCAGCCGCCCCCGACAGGCCCAGCCCGGCCCCTATAGCCTCCCAACGGTCCAGCGGCGCGACCCGCGAAAGCGCGCCCAAGGCAATCGGAAGCAAGCAAATCAACAGGTACACCGCAGCCATCGCGCGCGCCGACAGCCCCGGCCAGGCATCGGGCGAATGAATTCTTCGCTGTCTGTTCGGTCTGGTCATCAATAGTAAACCCTGGTTTCATGATGCAGCCTGATCGGCATCCGCCAGCCGCGCGTTGATCCCGCTCAATGGAGGCGGGAAAAATCTGTGGTAGTCTTCTTATCAGGTAACTCCGATCCTGGAGAGGAATTCCATGATGACACTGCGCCACACGATCCTGACGACCTTCCTGACGGTGTTTGCCATGGGCCATGCCCCTGCGGCAACCATGGCACAACAAGGCACGACGGCGCATGACAAAGGCGAAATGGCCCGGATCGTGCAGGACTGGCTGAATGCGCCCCATGGCGATTACGGTGCCTTGTCCTTCACCTATTGGAACAAGGACGGCACGGTACCCCCCGATTGCGCCGCCTGCCATTCGCAGCCCGGCTTTCTTGACTTTCTGGGCGCGGACGGGTCGGAATTCGGTGTGATTGAGCATGACGCGGCCATCAACGCGCCCATTGGCTGTGCCTCTTGCCATAACGAGGCCGCCCACGAATTGGACCGGGTCACGTTTCCTGCAGGTGTTTCCGTTGGCGGGCTGGGGTCTTCGGCCGTCTGCACGGTCTGTCACAGTGGTCGGCAATCGGGCGGCGACGTCGATGCCGCGGCGGCCGGGCTAGACGCGGATACCGTCTCGGCCGATCTGGGATTCATCAACATCCACTATGCCGTGGCCGCAGCGGTACTGGCTGGATCAGATGTAAATGGCGGGTATCAATATCCCGGCAAGGATTATGCCGGAACCTTTGGCCACGTGCCAAGCGCCAATAGCTGCACCGCCTGCCACGATCCGCACAGCACGCAGGTCGAAACCGAGGGATGCCTGAGCTGTCACCGCGGGGTTGATACCCCGCGCGCCATACGCACGCGACATGGCGATTTTGATGGCGATGGCGATATCTCGGGCGGAATTCACGACGAAATCGCCGGGCTGCATGATCAGCTTTATGCCGCGATCCGGACCTATGCCGCCGAAAACATTGGCGTCCCCATCGCCTATGCGCCTAGGCAGTACCCTTATTTCTTCAGCGATGCCGATGGTGACGGGCGCATCGGCCCCGACGAGGGCGGCTACCCCAACCGCTATCAATCCTGGACGCCCCGCCTGCTGAAGGCGGCCTACAATTACCAGGTGGTCAGGAAAGATCCGGGCGGGTACGTGCACAATCCACGTTATCTCTTGCAATTGCTTCACGACAGCCTTGAGGATCTGGCGCAGGTGATCGAACTGGACCTGAGCGGCCGTCCGCGCCCCTGATGCGCGGAACGGCCCTGCACCGGGCTACGCGGCCGGGGCCCGCGGTGTCACGTCATCCCCCAAAGCTGGAACAGCAGACCAGCAGCGAAGGCGCCCAAAAGCGACAGCGCGATATAGAGCGCGAAAACGCGCGGCTTGACCAACGCCCAGACGGCGATGGCGGCCGGCAGCGACGTAACCCCGCCCGCCACGAGAAACGCCAGCCCCGCGCCATGTGCCATGCCCTGATCGATCAGCCCGCCGACAAGCGGCAGCGCGGCATAGCCATTAAGGTAGGCCGGAACACCCACGATCGTGCCAAGCGCGATCGGCGCCAGCCCCGTGCCCCCCAGGACCGAGGTCACCGTCTCGGCCGGGATGAAGGCCAGCATCAGGCTTTCCAGCAGAAAGGCCAGCGTCAGCCACTTGCCAAGAAACAACGTGACCTTCAGCGCCTCGCGCCCGAATGTCTTGCGGCGCTCGGCTTCTTGCCAGAACCGCCAGACCACCGGCTTGGGATCGCGCAGCTTGCCACCGCCGCAGCCGCCATCGCCGATGCCTTCGCGCAGCGGATCGGACAGCCCGCCCGCGCGGCCCAGCAGGTGCACCGTCCAGCCACCGAACAGGCCCAGACCCACGGCCGCCAACGTCTTTGCAATCGCAAATTCCAGGCCGAGAACACCCACCGTCAGAACGAACATCGACGGGTCCATCACTGGCGATGCCAACCAGAAAGCCATGACCGCCGATAACGGCACGCCCATCGCCAACAGCGCGGCAATCAGCGGGATCACCCCGCAGGAACAGAACGGTGATAGCCCGCCCGCCAGCGCGGCGAGCAGGATCATCAGCGCCGGCGCGCCGGTGAACGCCTTGGCGATCAGGTTATCAGCGCCGGTCGCCACCGCCCCGGCCGCAACGAGTATCGACAGCAACAGGAATGGTGCAGTGCTCAGCAAAGAGCGCACGGTGAACGCGGCGCTGTCGCGCGCCTGCCCCGCATCCCAGAGCACCAACACGCCAAGGATCAGCGCCACGGTCAGCCAGACGCGATGATCGCGCCAGACAGACCGGGCAATACCGGCAGCGCCAGTCGTGGAAAGGTTGACATCTGTCATATCGAAATCTCCGGTTTTATAGTTTCTTTAAGCCGAAAAATTATGCCAAGCCACCTCATGCCGCGTCCTCCGCAGAAGAGATGGTCACGCCCGCGCAACACTCGGACGTTAGAAAACTCAACACCCGGTGCATCGCCGGATAGTCGGCCTTGTTGAAAACTTCGCGGCCCTGCTTGTGCTGCACCACCAGGCCCGCATCCACCAGCGCCGACAGGTGATGCGCCAGCGTCGATGGGGCGAACCCAAGGTGCGCACCGATATCGCTGACGCGCAGGCCGTCGTCACCGGCCTTGACCAGCAAGCGAAAGATCGACAGGCGCGCATCATGGCCTAGCGCAGCCAGCGCGCGGGCATTGGGACTCGTGATACTCATGCGAGAAATATAACCAATATTCCGGTTTTGTCGAGTCTTTTTTCACATGGCGCCCGACAAGCCTCATGCCTGTGTCGTTCGCGTCTGACCCGGATGCAGGCGGCCCGCCGCCAGCGCCGACACCGCGACCATCACGGTCGCGGTGCCCAGCATCAACGAAAGCCCTCCGAACTGGTAAGTCAGCCCCGACAGAACCGTACCCAAAAGACGCCCACCGGCATTGGCCATGTAGTAGAAGCCCACATCCATGGTCACACGATCGTCTTCGCTGAAGGCCAGGATCAGGTAGGAATGCAGCGAGGAGTTCACGGCAAACACCCCACCAAAGGCCAGCAAACCCGCGATCAGCGCCGCGGTGAGCCAGCCCTGCGGCGCATCTGCCACGACCGTCGCCAGCGTAAGCGCCGCCGGAACTATCATGAGCATCACCGCCCACGCCCGCGCGGCGCGGATGAGATCAGCCTCGGGGCGACCCCTCGCACGCAGAAGGCGCGGCGCCGCCGCCTGCACCGCACCATAGAACATGATCCACAGCGCCATGAAGCCGCCGACCATGAAGAATGCCGCGCGATTGCCCACCTCGGAGCCATCCGACAGCACCGCGTAGAAGTAGACGGGGATGCCCACCACGAACCACACGTCGCGCGCGCCGAACAGGAACACCCGCGCCACCGACAGCCAATTGACGTTGGCGGATTTCGAGATGACCTCGACGAATTTCGCATCCTTGCGCCCCGTGGGCAGCCCCGTGGGCATGGTCATCGCAACCACCAACAGGATCGCCGCCAGCACCCCGGCCATGGCCAGCGTGGCGGACACGAATCCCATGCCTCCAAGCAACACCGCACCCAGCAGGAACCCCATCCCCTTGACCGCGTTCTTCGATCCCGTCAGCACCGCAACCCAGCGGAACAACCCGCCATCCTGGCGCGGCGCCAGCAGCTTGACCGCCGACTTGGACGACATCTTGGCCAGATCCTTGGCCACGCCGGACGCCCCCTGCACCGTCATCACGTAGGCCACCGAAACACCGATCGCCCATGCCGGATCAAGCTGCGCCAGCGCAAGCAACGCAAGCACCTGCAAGCCCAGCCCGGCATAGAGCGTAAAGGTCAGCCCGAACCGCGCCGCGATCCAGCCCGCCGAGAGGTTCGTGACCATCCCCGCGATCTCGTAGAGAACGAACAGATACGCCAGTTGCACCGGGCTGAATCCCAGCGTGTGAAAATGCAGCAGAACCAGCATCCTGAGCGCGCCATCGGTCAGCATGAAAGCCCAATAAGCCGCCGTGACGGCGACATAGGCGGCAAGCCCGTCGCGGTGTGCACTCACAAGGACGCCCCCACCATCAGCGCCACATCGACCAACCGATGCGCATAGCCCATCTCGTTGTCATACCATGCGTAAATCTTCACCTGCGTTCCGTTCACTACCATGGTTGAAGGAGCGTCAATAATCGAAGAGCGCGTGTCGTTGGTGTAATCGGCACTGACCAGCGGCCGGGTCTCGTAACCCAGAACACCCGCAAGCGGCCCCTCGGCCGCAGCCTTGAAAAGCGCATTCACCTCTTCGGCGTCGGTTTCGCGCACCACCTCGAACACGCAATCGGTGATCGACGCGTTCAACAACGGCACGCGCACGGCATGGCCGTTCAGCTTGCCAGTCAATTCCGGATAAATCAGTGTGATCGCCGTGGCGCTGCCCGTACTCGTGGGGATCAACGAGTTGAGCGCGGACCGCGCGCGGCGCAAATCCTTGGCGGGCCGGTCCACGATGGTTTGCGTGTTGGTCACGTCATGGATCGTGGTGATCGAGCCGTGCTTGATACCGATCGCCTCGTGCAGCACCTTCACCACGGGGGCAAGGCAATTGGTCGTGCAACTGGCCGCCGTGATGATCCGGTGCCGCGCGGGGTCGTAGATGTCTTGATTGACCCCATAGGCAATATTGGCAGTCGGTCCATCCTTGACCGGGGCAGAGACAACGACCTTTCGCACGCCCGCCTCGAAATAGGGGGCCAATTTCGCCTCGGTTTTGAAAACCCCGGTGCAGTCGATCACCACATCGACACCCTCAAGGGGCAAATCATGCAGATCGCCAGACCCGACAAAGGGAATGCGCACCCCATCGATCGTCACGCTGTCCCCGTCATGCGCGAAGTCGGCATCCCACCGCCCGTGCACCGTGTCGAATTCCAGCAAATGCGCGTGCATCTCCGGGTCGCCCACTGCATCGTTGATCCAGGCAATGCGTGCCCCGCGCTCCAGCAGTGGCTTCAAAACCAGCTTGCCGATACGGCCAAGACCGTTGATTGCGTAAGTGGTCATGCGTCATTCTCCGCTTCCTGTCGCGCGATATCGTCAACGGCGCCCTGCAGCGCAAGCCGGTCAAGCTCCCGCATCGGGAGCGCCGTAAAGGCGGCGATTCGGCGCGCCAAGGTGCCATAGGCCCGCTGAAAGGCCAGCCCCTTCTCGGCCTCGGTGCCCTCGACCCCCACAGGGTCCGGCATGCCCCAGTGCCCCGTCACCGGTTGTCCCTCCCATGGCGGGCACTCCTCGTTGGCGGCGCGATCGCAAACGGTAAAGACGAAATCCATCACCGGCGCCTGTGCGCCCTGGAACTCGGCCACGTTTTTGGCCCGCAGCGCGACGATGTCATGGCCCTTGGACGCCAGGAGTTTCAGCGCAAAGGGGTTCAACGCGGAATATGGATGCGTTCCGGCAGAATAGGCGTTGAACCTGTCACCCGCCATGTCACGCAGGATCGTCTCGGCAAAGATCGAGCGCGCGGAATTGCCGACGCAGAGAAACAGCACGTTAAACTTGCGCCCCCGCTCTAGCAGTGGCCCGGCATCCCGACCAGCCGCCAGGGTAAGGCAGGCCTCGGGCCGCCCGCGACAGCAGTCAAGCGCCAGGTAATCAAGGGTGCGCCGCACCTCGCCCATGTCGAGCGAATACATGAGCGACGTTCCCGCCCGTGCCTGGGTGACCAGCCCCACCTGCATCAGGGCCGACAGATAAGCCGACAACGTCGATGGCTTGAGGCCGAGCGCATCCGACAACTCGCCCGCCCGCACCCGGTCCGGGTAGCGCCGCATGAGCAACCTGAAGATTGCTAATCGCTGTGCGTGTCCAAGCGCCGTTAATCGGGAGGGAATCATATGTTCCATATTTCATGAATAATTGAAATATGGAGCAATGCAACGATTTTCCACGCGAACCCGGCGCCTGCGCCGGACGGTCGCGCTCCAGCCAGAGCATTGATCCCGGCAGCGCCGCCTTTTGCCGCAAAGACCGACGACCCCTGTCCAGGCCCAAGCGCCCTCGTCATGAAGCCTGATATTCGGATGGATGGTGCGATGGTAGCGGAGGAGGGACTTGAACCCCCGACACGCGGATTATGATTCCGCTGC